>JAHLWJ010000351.1 GCA_019057975.1 Promethearchaeota archaeon
TGCAAAACACTCTGGCAGAAAGAAAGTAACAGCAGCTGACATGAAAATTGCTATTACTTTAGTATAGGCAATTTCATGTTGCTATAACATACAAATTTTTTATCTATTTTTTTTTTAATATTTCTTATATTTCTACTTTTCATCAACCTGTTTTACAATTTCTATGGAAAGAAGATCATTAAATTTATATGGTTTGATTATTTTGAAATACCATATTTTTTAAGAAAGTATATCTTATTATTAAAGAAAGAAGGACTTGGTTTAGTTTGGATTATGAAGAAGCTATAAATGCCCAATACGGACAGTCAAATCTCGGTAAGAAAATTCTCGCGGTATTACAAAGGGAAGGGATTGATGTGGCAGAAAGAATTAAAGATGCTCTTGCTCCGGTTGAAGAACTTCATCTCCGTGGAAGTTTAGCAACAATCGAACTTGCCCAAAAAGCGGATCTTAATGAAAGTATGAAAGTACTTGATATTGGGTGCGGTATTGGGGGACCGGCTCGAACATTAGCTTCCGAGTTTGGATGTCAGGTTATAGGGCTCGAACTCTGTGAAGAATATTGCCATACCACAAAAATTATCAACGATAGAGTAGGATTAAGTAATAAAATTGAAATTCGGCAGGGAAATGCGCTAAACATGCCTTTTGATAATGATGTCTTCGATGTTGTGTTTATGCAACATGTCTTAATGAACATCGAGAATAAGGAACGATTACTCTCTCAAACTAAGCGTGTTGTCTGTCCGAAGGGTCGTCTAGCACTTTACACAATCTGTATTGGTCCGGTTACACCTATACACTTCCCTGTGATATGGGCGAATAATCCTGATATCAATTTTCTCCTCACAGCTAGTGACCTTCGTCAACTTATCAGTAATAGTGGATTTAAAGAACTTTCATGGAAAGATGAAACAGAAAAAATACTTGAAGAAATCGAGCGTGCGAGAAGTAAACCTCGTTCAAAAACCCCTCGACCAATCAATCTTAGTCTAATAGTCTCGGATCCATCTATAAAATGGAGGAATATTGTCCGTAACCTCAGAGAAGGACGAATTGTGGTGATTCAGGGAATATTTGAAAAGAATTAATAGTATTAGAATTAGCACTAAATGGATTTAAAAATTTTTTTCTATTAAAAATAACTAACTTAAGAAAAGATTAAATATTCAGATTTAATATACAGAAAAATTCGATATTTTATAGATTTAAAAAGGAAAGAAAGGAAAAATTATAATGCGAGCAGCAATAGTTGAAAAAATTGGCAACATAAGTATTAAAGATATACCTAAACCTACTCCAGGACACGAGGAGGCTTTAGTAAAAATTTCTACCGCAGGTGTTTGTCATTCAGATTTACATCTCTCTAATGGTGATTGGCCAGTAGTTAAACCACCAATTCCATTGGGACATGAAGCGATAGGAATAGTAGAGGATTTAGGTCCTGGTGCTGAGAGATTTGTAAAGAAAGGAGACAGAGTGATATTAGGTTTAGGAGGTACTGCGGGCGCATATTGGTGTGGTGCGTGTGAACACTGTCTTGCTGGTAAACCTATGCTCTGTTCACAGCAAAGGCAATTGATAGGTGCTTATGGTGAATATATCTCTGTCTGGGCGAAAGCTTTAGTAAAACTACCTGATGAAATCGATAATAAAGAAGTACCATTAGCGTGTGCTGGCTTAACGGCATATAGTGCAATCAAAAAGCTTACTAACTTCGGGATCCATATGGGAAAATGGATAGCTATTATCGGAGCTGCAGGAGGACTTGGCCATTATGGTGTACAGATAGCCAAAGCTTTTGGATATAAGGTCATCGGAGTCGATATAGGTCCTGAGAAATTAGAGTTCATTAAAAAAATGGGTGCAGATGATGCTATAGATGTTAGTGAAGCGATAGAAACAATTTCCAAGAAATACAAGGGTGTGAACGCAAGTATAGTATTCTCATCAAAAGTAGCTGGTTTTGAACTCGGTTTGAAGTTGCTCAAGCGTGGGGGAGTTTTAATCGCAGTAGGATTACCTGCTTTCAGTGATGGATCAATATCAGTCGATCCATTTGGATTTATATTAAAAGGACTTCATATAATTGGGTCTCTAGTTGGTACTGTTGAGGAAATGAGAGAATTAATTCAATTAGCAGCAGAGGGTAAAGTAAAAACTCATGTAGGCAGAACCGCGAAACTCTCAGAATTAAATCAGGTGTTTGAAGAACTTGAGAAAGGAAAATTCGTAGGAAGAGCTATACTTGAAATTTCTGAGTAAATGTTTGAAAAAACACTTCTACTTTTATTTTTTCTTCTTTTCCATCCGTTTCTTTAAGGCCCCTAGGGACATCCTTGCTCTTTGTTGACCTTTTACAGCCCAGTAACTCTTTGTAGGTGCTTGAGCTGCTTTTTCTTCTTCCTCTTCAATTTCTTCTAATTCATCATCTAGATAAGCTAATCCATCAGTAAAATTTCCTCCAATAATCCCCAAACCTGATGAGTTCAGATTATGCATTTCAGCTAACATCTCACGCTTTAAGCTTCTTAACCGTTTTTTTGATTCTTTGGCTTTTCCTGCATAATATTCACCCCCAGCCGTTTGAATATTCATCATAACGTTGAATTTCTGGTCATATTGAGATTTAAATTTATTTTCATCTTTAGTCACCTTTACCCTATCATTAATAACTCTCATTCTTTTGCGACCATCGTTATCAGTATATTCTACTTGAAGTTGTACAGGAACTTCTTCTTTTTCAACTAGTTTTTTAGCGGATTCTAGTTCTAAGAATAATTCTCTATCCTCCGTAATTGCCCCTAAATTTATTTCAGAACCTTTAATAGCACTTTTAGAGCTGTACGCTCCTGTAATATTCTTGATAATAATACTTGGTGGGACAATAATTTTAACCTTTACATCTTTTCCTATATACCTCATTTGCCTAAGTTCGGAAAAAATTGCTTCCATCTCTTCACTTGATATTAAATATAATGTTCCTCCAGTCTTATCTGTGAGTTTTCCTAAGGTTTGTAAACCCATTTCATTATTATCTCCAGAGGATGATACTCCTACAACATCAACAATAATTTTGTGTTGATTACATAATTCTGCCATATTTTCATAAGTTTTTTCAGCAACAGGACTCGTACCAGATAAATTACCTATTCCTTGATTTGCCAATCCATCAGTCAGTAATGTAATTCTTCCTGTATGGTTGAATGATTCAAAAGAATGAATTGCAAAATATAGTGCGGGTCCCAATGCAGTCATATCCATCGATTTAAGACCTTTAACTTTTCTTATCCAGCCATCAGCGAATTCACCTAATGAACCTAAAAACTTTTCCTTTTTTAATGATTTATTCAATTGATCTTTCATTCCTTCAAAGGAAAATAGTAAATCTCCACTAAAGTTTAGTGGATTTTTGTCATGTCTTAAATAATAGTAAACTGAGCTCTCAAATGTGATTAATAAATATTTAGTGAGAGGAGAATTAATCTTGAAATCTTTTAACGTTTGAATTAATGATTTCTTAACAGCTTCAATTTTAGCACCACTCATACTACCAGAGATATCGATTACAGAAATATAAAGATCTCCCTCAGTTTTATCCATTTTTGTTATTTTTTCTTCTTTTTTTGGTCCTTTTTTTAATGCTTCTATTAAAATAATATCTATGTCATTTGGGAGCTTTTTCTCAATCTTAGATTTGTCTATTGTATTTATTGTCCCACAGAATTCGCATATATAATAAGAACCCTTTTGTGAATCAACTTGAATTAAGTCAGGATCAGTGAAGATGGCACCACAATTACTACATTTAATTGGTTCAGTTTTAATCTCTTCTTTAGGTTTTCCTAATTCTCCAAAAGAAATTGAATATAAATAGGGATATAAATCCACTTTTGAAGATTTCTTAGTCAAGAAGTTTTTAAATGCTCGATTAAACATAATTTTCAAAGATTTTGTAAAGTAAGTTTTGACCAATACATAATAAATGACAAATAAAAAATTTTCTAAGAAAATAAAAAATAAAAAGGATTAAATCCCGCCCCTTGCAAGGTCGTCCTCGGGCGTCTCATTTTTTCACGCACGAATCATTCTTAATTGGGATTTTTTAAATATTTATCAATAATTGATGTCATCATTTCAATGGAAGGTCTATCTGTTTTATCTTTACCGATATATTTCCATACAATAATACCATCTTTATCGATTAAAAATTTGCTTGGAACTGCTTGTTTTATTTTGTATTCTTTTCCTCCTCCAGGGGCAAACCAGTAAACATCATATTCTTTAGCTATTTTAGCGCCACGATCAGAGACCATATCGACTTCAAAATTATTTTCTTCTTTAAAAGTTCTCAGAAGCCTTACACTATCACTTGCAATTGAGATAATTTTTATGTTACGCTTTTTGAATTCAGATAAATTTTCTGTTAATAATTTTAAATGGGTTTTACAATGACTTCACCAGTTCCCTCGAAAAAAATCTATTAATACCCCCTCATAATCCTTGAGAAGTTCACTTAAATTAATTTGGTTTTCATAAATATCTACAGTATCTATTTGAGGTGCTTTAGTGTTTGCATCTATTCCTTTAGGTCTAGGCGGTTCTTCGTCGTTCATAATAATTAATTTAATCTTATTAGATTTAAATTATATTATTATAATCTGTAAATAGCATTTCAAACTTAAAACAAGAATCTTAAAAGATAGATTTTCACTTCTTTGATTTCAATAATCTTCAAAAAGAAACTCAGTCAATACATCGAATGCTTTCTCAACATTATCTCCTGTTTTCGAAGATAATTCAACAAAAGAAGCAAGATTGTATTTTTTAGCTGTTAATATTCCATCTTCTCGCGGAACTGCTCGAAATTCATCTAAATCTTTTTTTGAACCAATTAACATTATTGGGATATCT
>JAHLWJ010000352.1 GCA_019057975.1 Promethearchaeota archaeon
TTCTTTAAAAGACTCCCCTTCGCTTCCATTGGAGATTTTCGTCTTGACTTTGTGATGATAGAAAAAAATAATTGCCCATTGTGAAAAAGTTATTTAAAGGCCCTCACTGGTAGTGAGAGCGTTAATTTCAGCTAGGGAAAAATATCGACAAAAAGAATTTATTAAAGAATAATAAAATAAGTAGTCAAGAAAATCTATTATCAAAAAAGGTTTGTTAAATTTCTATATAATGTCGGTTAAAGCCTCGATTCTTAGAGGGATACTTCTTATACTTTTTTGTAAATGTTGAAATTCAATCACTTTGATCCAGGTCCAGAATTTTATTCCATTCTAAATATTTTATAAATAAAATCAACGATATTACGATCTTTTCTAATAGATATTTCTATATTCGTTGAATTTCCATTGGAGATTATTAATTCCTCAACGAAATTAGTAAATGAAATATCACTTTTTCTTTATAAATTATTAGGCCATATTTTCATCAGGAGAATAATGTCAAAAAATAAGAAGTTGCTTCAAGTGAATTCTTTCAAAAACTCTTATTTTACTCCTGATCCATCGTTCAAGAAATTATATTATAAAATCAACGAATTAGTAAAAGAAGGAAAATCACAGGAAGAAATTTTAGAAATCTCCATCTAAATAATTATCATCTGAAATATTGGAAAATAATTCCCATAATACTTGTTCGTCTTCATTTTTACTATTTTCATATTGTTTTAATTTCAACAAAATAATCCATCCTTTTATTGTTAAATATTCTATGTTTTCAATAATTTCAATTTTGCAACCTTTTTTTGGAAGCCAAAAAGAAGGATAATCCTTTATTTTAATATTATATGCTTTTTCAGTCTCTCTAATAATATTTTCAAGATTAGGTACATCAAAAACAGAAGAGGGATAAGTACACCATCCTTTTTTATATCCTCTAAAATTATGTTCTCCATCATCGTCATAACTATTACCTTCATACCAACAACAATTATGACATGCTACATTAGAACACCAACAATCCTCTTCTTGCTCTCTTTTATTACAAACAAGACAACATCCATCTTGCCATAAACAGTCTTCTGAACCGGGAATAAATTCTCCGTCTAACATATTTAAAACCACTCTATAGATAAACTCCTCTTTTTTATTTTATATATTACAGAAATCGAAAATTATGATTGCTCTTTTAATTTATATGCAATCTTATTAACTTATTATTATACTAAAAAGTAATTTTTTTATATTTAAATGGGTAATATAAATTATTAAGTAATAAACAAGTGTTTAAAAAAAGGAGGTTGAATTTAGTTGGCATTACCTAAACAAGAAATTTTAAAATTTATTGAAAAAGGAGAGATTATCTCTAAGAACTTCTCTGAAAAATATCTTGAACCCGCTAGTTATGATATAAGATTAGGTGAGGAGGGGATAACATCTACTGACAAAAAAAAGATTAACATAAAAGAACAAGGGTATTTAACAATTAGAGCAGGAGAATTTGCTGTTTTTCAAACAATCGAATATTTTAACATACCTTTAAGTATCGTCGGAAATATTGGGATGAAATCAAAATATGCCAGGCAAGGTTTAATTTTATTAGCGGGCTTACAAATAGATCCTGGCTTTACTGGTCATCTCGTATTGAGAGCATTTAATTCAAGTACCCAGTCAATTATAATTTCCTTTAAAGCTCCAATAGGTATGGTTCAATTCCTTCAATTAATCGAGCCTGTAGAAATTCCTTATTCTGGAAAGTATCAAGAACAAATAACTATTCCTGCAGACGACTTGGAACAAATTGTTAAATCAAAAGGCATGACGATTGGTGAGGTAATAATGACAATCCAAAGTCTCGTTAAATCTGTACAAGAATTGAAATTTTCTCAAGAAAATATTGGAAAAAGCATTGAGAGAATGGAAAAGTTTTACAAGCGGACAATGGCTTTTCTTACAATTTTAGTATCTATCATTGCAGTTATTGCAGGATTCGCATCAATTTTTTAATAAATTTTTTTTAATGTTTTTTTTTAATAGTAAGAATGTAATAGCGAACAAATAAAAAATATATTGATGGTGAGTTACGAGAAAAAATGTTGTTTAACTCAAAAACTCACGAAGATCTGATTAAAATGTAATTAATATCGGACAATTTTTAGGGTAGTTTCTATTTAATTAATTACTTATCTGAATAAATTTCTTTATTTTTTTAAAAAAGCATTAAAAATCAATAATTTCAGTAGTAAGCTTCATTTTTCATTCATCGTCATTTTCTTTAATTTCATAATATTCTTTATTATAAGTAAAAGTGTTTTCTTCCATCTCTTTCAAGATTCCTTTTTTAATTAACTTTTCAACGTTCTCTTTAAATTCATTAGCTTTCCTTCTTTTTTTAAGTGTTGTCTTAAGTTCCTCATAAGTTTTATCTCCTTTACTTAATTCTCGGTTAAAAATCCATCCTAAAGCTTCATCATCAGTTATGAGTTTTAAAGGAATAATAATCTTGAAATATGCATGTTTATTTTTAATATAATCTCTAAAAGGAGGTTTCACATATAAATAACCCTTAAGTTCCAATTTTTCCAACAATTCTAATTTGATAAATGCCGAATCTTTACATAAGCCATAAAACCCATCTGGATGTTCTTTATATTTATAATGTGGGGGCAGATAAAAATACTCTGATTCAAAGCGTCTATTTTGGATGAATTCCCCTATTTTTATATAATTTGCCTTTATTTTTAAATTATCTATAAATGGAGTAGCATCATATAAAAGAATATATTCAACTCTGTCAACAGGTGTTCTTCCTTTTTCCTTAACTAGATTACATGCATTTTCAATAATAAATAATGCAAATGGAAAATCATCATAAAGCCCCTTACGTTTAATATTGAGTTTTAAAATATTATTAATTATACATCCTTGAGTTATTTTTGTACTTATTTCATAAATTATTTTGGAATAATAATTCATATTAATAATTGTCATTGGTATGGTAGGTGTTTTTTCTAAATATCAATTTTATACGAAAAGAGAGAAATTTTTCTCATTCTTCATCATCAAAAAAATCTGCTAATATTCTTTTCTTATCTTCTTCTGTTATTGGTCTTGGTTGAACTAATTCTTGCAAATCTACAATTGAATCTTTCAAATCTTTAATTTCTGTCTTAATTTTACTTATAACGATATTATTTTTTTTTATAAGATTGTCTGATCTCTGTCTATATGCTAGTTCTAAATCTTCTCTCTTATCCCTTTCTTGCATAAGTTCAAATTTGATTTCTTTATTGTCATCTCTCTCTTCATCTAACCATTCCAATAACTTATCAATCGTGTTTCTCTGATGCTCTATTGTTATCGATAATTCCTCAAATCTTGTCCTTATATCAATCTTATATGAACTACCAAGAGTAAAAAATTCATTTAAAACATGAGTTGAAGTATCTTCTTCTAATGTTGATTCCTCATTCTCCATTTAAATCTTCTCCTTTTCGCAAAATTTTATTTTTAAATTCTTCTGTTATTGTATTTTCAAATGAATTTTTTAAGGTTTTATGTAATAAATTTAAATTTTCTTCCCATTCCTGAATTGGCATTTTAATATCTGGGAAATTAGAATCTATATCTAACCGAATTGCATATAATTTATAATTTGTATCTTTATTTAGCCCAAAAAATCTTTTTAGTCTTGATTTATCAATATAGTATCTCTGTGATAATTGAAAATCTTCAATTTTTTTTTTCAATATTTCTTTTTTGTCTAATCCAGTATTAAAAAAATTTACAACATCTTCTAAATTAAAATCCTCAGTGTTTAATTCATAATCGTTGATATATCTTAATCCTAAAAATCCTAATTGCTTTATTGAATCGAATTTTGACAGAAATATGTTTGTGTATTTTAAAACCTTTTCTCTAAATGATTCAAAACGCTGGTAATTTTTATTTTGTAAAGAAAGATTATTTATTGTGATATTTAATGATATATCGCCTTTTTCTGATTTAAATGAATGAACATTCTGTTCTTCTAATAATTTGGTGACATTATCTCTTTTAAGTTTTTTATCAATTTTATATATTGGAAATTCTTCTCTTATCTCCTTTTGAAATTGTACTATTTCTAAATCAATTTCTAATAGAGGATAAAACCTTATTTCAAAACTAACATTAGTAAGTTTAGAATTTGGATATAGCTCTCTATTTGGATCTGGATATGGTTCTCTATGTTCTTGATTTATCATGATTATTAGTTTTCTTAATTTTTATAAATTTGATCTATATTTATTATATAATTTTGATTGTTTTTATCTTATTATTTTAAATAATTTTACTATTTTTTTGCATTGAGGAAAATATAGGTGACATATCTATTTTTGGAACTAATTCAAGACTCGATTTTACTTCTTTCAAATATTCCAATTTTAACTTTCATTTTATGTGATACTCCTTGTTCAATTTGTAGTAGACAATATGTTTATCATAAAATGAAATGTAGAGATTGGGGATCAAATGTTTTATGTCGAAAAGTTAAAAATATTCCTGATGGTGAAAGGATTGTAATGCAAAAATTGTTTTATAGTATGAAACATCTTTACGAAACTTATTTTGGGATTGGAACACATCGGAGATGGCATAAAGTCTGGATGATCGTGGATTTGTTTTGGTTTAAAAAAAATCTTTAAATTAATATTTTATATAAACGATCATTTATTTGAATAGATCCTATATCTAAAAGTGTCCGATATTAATTATTTAATTATGTAATTATTGTTATAATATACTATATTCTCAAGAAAATTCGCGAACATTTTTCTTCCTGAACCATGGCCATAAAAATTTCATCAGGATCACTATATATGTGTTTTTTTGAAAAGGGAAAACTAAAAAATTTTTAAACATATTAATTT
>JAHLWJ010000353.1 GCA_019057975.1 Promethearchaeota archaeon
CAAGATTATCTCTTGTATTAAAAAACAGCCCCTCAATGATATTTTAAATTATTAAAGAGAAAATATGCTAGATTTGTTGATAAAGTTAATTAAACTAACATCTTAAAAAAAAAAAAAGGATAAAAAGAATTATTAAATCTTCATTTTAAGGTGGAGCTGTCCACGGGACTTCAAATGATATATTTAAATCTACAAAAATTCCAGCATATAATGTTGAAAATGATATTATAAATTCCAATGTAGTAGTATCCGTAGAATTTAATGCTCCATGATAAGCTTGAAAGATATCCACTGTAATATTGTTATTTGGTTGTTTACTAAAGGAGTGAATTGTACCATAATAATTATCTAAAGATTGTCCAATTTTTGTATAATTTGTGAGAGTTGAATTATAGATATAAAAATCCATCGTAATATCATAAATTGCATATATTCCTTGATTGTCCACATCAAATGTCATTGTAATATTAAAAGTATCATCAGTGAGAATGGGAGTTCCTTTAGTATCATAATCGGGATAAATACTATCATGAATATCAAAACCAAGGTTCATGCCACTATAAACTAATGATCCAAAGTATCCAGCTATACCTAAGCTCATTATCGTTCCAAGAACTTTAAATAATACACTGAGTTTAAATTGCTTTCTCATGGTTAATGTGTATTCTTTTTTCTTGCGAAGCTCTAGGGCTTCAATAAAATATCGTAAGGCTCTAATTCCGGATGATGCTAATAATAACCATGCAATTAATTGTAGACCTAAAAGAACCTGAATCATTGGAAGATCAATTCTATAAGTACCTAAGGACACGCCTGGTGTAAACCCACCAAACATATAAAACAAGTAAATACCAGAATATACAGTAGCTCCAAAAGCTACCCATCGATTTGCGGGGGTGTCTTTTGGAAATAAATGTCTTAGCATTGAAATAACAACGCCTATAATTCCAAATATTATAATTACAGTTTTAAACGTTGTATCAAACGTCATAATATTATATGCTTCAAGAATCTCAAACAAAACTAATGGTACAACAATATAAAAGAGTGCACTGAGAGCCCCGTATAATATCATTTTTCCAATTTGTACTTTCATAAAATCATGCTCAATTTTTAATTAAATTTAACCCATTAATGACGATTCTCATTTAAAACTCTTTTTATTATTTAAAATTATCATACACTCATAATAGATAAATAAAAAATAGAAATTTGAAGAGAACTGTAAGATCCGACAACTACTACAAGAATAATCTGAAAATAAACAAAACTTCGAAAAAGAACAAGATACTAAGGATTCTAGAAAAATCGCTTTAGATTAAGTTTAAAAAGATGATAAATGATTATAGATTTAAAAATAAAATTAATAATAATATAATGGAATTTACCTTTAAAGTTATAATTGTTGGACCCAGTGCTGTAGGTAAAACAAGTTTACTAAACAGGTTTATGCATAACCAATTTGCTTTGAAATATAAGTTGACGATTGGTGTTGATTTTTTAACTAAAATTGTGGAATATCAACCCTCAAAATCTGTTAAACTCCATATATGGGATATTGGGGGCCAAGAAAGATTTAAATTTCTACATCGTAGCTTTTATGAGGGTGCATCGGGTGCATTAATTGCATTTGATCTTTCAAGACAAAATACATTTTCAAGCATGAAAAATTGGCTTTCTGAAATGCGCAGTATTATGACAAATGAAATACCTAAAGTAATAATAGGAAATAAAACCGATTTAATACCTGAAATTGGTCAGATTATAGATAGGAGTGCAATAGAACAATATGCAAAAAATGAAGACTGTCTTTATATTGAAACCTCAGCTAAAACTGGTGAAAACGTTGAAAAAGCTTTTCTTGAACTTACACAGCGTATGGTAAAGAAAGTAGGATAAATAATATTTTTAGTTAGAAATACTTGGGTGAGTATAATTGAAAAGAATTTAGAAAAAATTCCCAATTTCTTCTTATTTTATAATTTCTTTATTATTTATATAATATAATCTTATATTTTCACTAAGCATTTAGAAGATGAATATTCATGGTCTATGATTTGATAATTGTTGGAGGCGGTCCAGGCGGGAGTACTGCGGCAAAAATTGCTGCAGAACGTGGTTTAGATGTTTTACTACTTGAAGCCGGCCAAGAAGGGCGGTATAAATGTTGTGCAGGGGGTATTCCCGTTACTAATGAGGAGTTCACACCAATTCCTAAAGGTGTTGGCGAACGTGAAATTGCTGGTGGAGTTATAGTCACCCCCAAAAATGGACCAATGGAATTTGATACAACTGGGGAAAAAAATAAGGGTTACTGCATGTTTCGTACTGATTTCGATAATTACCTTGTAAATATTGCCCGTGACGCCGGTACTCAGGTTATATATGGATTTCGAGCCAAAGGAATTGAGATTAATAATGGAGGGGTACTCGTAAAAGGACCCCAACAGTATCGAAGTAAATGCGTAATTTTGGCAACCGGTCTTGGGGGTGCACATCTCCAAAGAGGTCTTGGAATGGAGGTTCCACCCATGACAACTGGAATTCAAGCTGAGTTTGCGATACCTGAATCTGTCATTACAGAACAATTCGGCAACCGAGTTTGGGAATTCTTCGATCGCTCCATAAGTGAACATGGTGTCGCCTGGGCATTTCCTAAGCAGGATGCAGTGAGTGTTGGTATATTAGGTAGAAATATAAAGATAAGTAATCTTGAATCATTCCTCCGTTATCCGCTTATAAAGGATAAGCTTACGGGAAGAGAAATGAAAGTGTTTGGAGGTCGAAAGATATGGGCCGCACCTATTCCCGATAAGTTAATTGCGAAGCCCTATCGTGATCGTGTTATGATTATCGGAGATGCGTGTGGAACAGCAGACCCCATTTTATATGAAGGAATCTACCAAGCCAGATTATCTGGTAAACTTGCGGCTGAAACATTCAGTAAAGCGTATGATGATGAAGATTTTGGTGAAACAAGTCTTGCGCGATATCACAATCTCCTATTAAAGCAGCTTTATGAAGAAGACTTGAGATATTCTTACAAAATCCATACCCTTTTATATCACAGTGGACTCTTAGAGAAAATTATCGAAGCTGCCTATTCGATGGCACAGGAAGATCCTGAGATGATGCAATCAATCATCGCGCTGTTTACAAGAAGCCAAACTAGGAAAAAGATTTGGAAGGTGATGCTGTCCCATAAGCGGAAGCTTATTAAGCATTTAGGAATTTCAAGTAGCTTACGTTTAATTCCAACATTATTGCGCTCTTCACGTATTTAAATAATTAGATTAATTTCCTTTACATTCTGCCACTATAATTTAAACTTAGATAGTGTGAGAAATAAAATAATCTTAATTTAGTCAGATTATTTTTGCTTATTTTGTTGATCGGGGCTTATACATGGATGATCCCGAATATTAATTGAATAGGGGTTAGAATTTTTATCTAAATCTGACCTTTCAGTTAACTTCTTTAATTCCTCCATTAAATCATACATCCAATTTGCTAATTTAATATTTGTAGGGGAATCATAAAATGGTAAATGAGGTTTTATATCTATTACGGGCGTATTATCTATAGCGTCTAATCCCTCGACTAACAGCGTGTTTCCTTTTTTTTCTAGTAATTTAACTGTCGTTTTACAAATTGGATTAGGCCTTACCGGAGATCTTGTAGCAAATATTCCTTTCATTGGAATTTTCTTCAGCCCTGCAGGATGAACTTTTTTAATTTGACGTGCTTTATCTGGAACTTTATGTGTCCAGAAAAAAATAATAATGTGCGAGAAATCTTCAATTCCATCCAAGCAATCGATATAATCTTCATTTATTATAATTATAGATTTTATCAAATCGCTCCCTTGATTTAATGCTACGTCAAGATCTAATTTTAAATCCTCATCCGAATATTTTAGGACTTCTCTATTCGCTTTACTCTTTACAAATCCAATTGGTGATATACTAAAAACGGTCATATTAAGAAATTTGAATGCAATTACTTGTAATGAATTTTTCATACTTTATTATATTTTAGTATTACTTAAGATTTAGATCACACATTCAGTTTTAAGCAATAAAAAATGTCACCAAGATATAACAATTTCAAAAATTCAATCTACTAGTTTCTTATTCTACTGAGTTAGAATGAAAAATTCTATAACTAATTAAATATTATTTAACTTTAACTATTTTCTAGAGATGATTTTTTATGGTTCAATTCACTGCAGATGGTAAAGTATATATAAAGATCCTCTATTGGGGAATGGCAGGATCAGGAAAAACAACAATTGTAGATACACTTTATAGGTTAACAAAAGAAAGTGAAAAAGAAATTGAGCCTTCTGGCAATTTAACTAAAATTTCAATGGCAAGTGGAGCCACGCTATATTTTGATAAAGGTATTTTTCAATCAACAGAACAGAAAAGCAGAGGAAAAGTATTTTATCATGTGTACACTGTTGCAGGTCAGAGAAGATTTTCCCCATTAAGAAAAAAAATCTTTAAAGGTACAGATGGAGTGATATTCACTGTCGACTCACAAACCCACTTTTTCGAAGATAATATCGAGTCTTTGAAAGAGTTAAAAAATATGGCAAGACAAAAGTTAGTAAAAGAAATCCCTCTCATAATCATGCTAAATAAGCAAGATCTTAAAGATGTAATTGGAATAGAAGATTTTAGACAAGTATTAATTAATGAAAAACTCTGGTATGAACCAGTTCATGATTTATATACTAGGAACCCTATCATTTATCCAACCTGTGCCTTGTATGACCAAAGGAAGAATATTTATCGCAGTTTTTCAGAATGCGCCAGAAGAATAGGATCGAATCATGATTATGAATTTAACTCACCATTCCCCTCTGTCCCTCCTAGCACTCCAGACAATTGAATCTTA
>JAHLWJ010000354.1 GCA_019057975.1 Promethearchaeota archaeon
CGAGATTTTAAAACGATTTCAAAGGAAACTCTTGATAAATTGCCAAAGGATACATTTGGTAATCCTCTCCTCGCGAAATTAAATATATCGAAGATAATTGTTGAAGAATTAAACTTAAGAGAGGATCTTAAATCAGAATTTCAGAAAAACGGTGTTGATTTTGAATGTAGAAGCGTCGTTCTTGGTCATACTATGCGAGCAGGAACTCCTAATTGTTATGATCGAATATTAGGATTGAGGTTTGGTTTAGCTGCGATGAAACTAGTTTTAAACAAGGACTTTGGTTACATGGTTTCGCTCCAAGGAACTAAAATAGAGAAGATTCCCTTAGCTGAAGGCGTTAAAAAGAAGTATTTAACATTTGATAATGATAAGATGGAATTACGAGACTTGTTAGTAAAAATTAGATACCTGTCAAAACAGAAGTAGATTAAACTAATTCTAGAATTTGAAAATCGAAGAAAATCAGTTAATGTTTTTTTTAAGAGTCATATTTTTAATTTTTGTCGTTAGTGAAATTTTTGCTTAAAATTTCCTTAAAAAATTTCCTATTTTTTATTTATATATAACAATAATAATATGATTTTATGAATAATTTAAGCCACAATTTGGTTAATACTCAAGATACTTTCTTTTTGGAATATGAAGAGGATTCTGATTTTCTTGACTGGTGTGCATTAGAGGGGTCTGAAAAAATAAGTGAGCTTTCAAGACAATTACGCTCCTACCTTAATTACAAATGCTCGATAATTCGTGTTAGGTATTCAGAATCTCGAAGAGGTTTTAGCAACCCAAAAGAACCTTCGGTACTGAAATGGGAAAGAGAAGTATCTTCTCTGTTCTCACGCTTAATAAGTTTACTCACATCAATTAGAGTAAAAGAAGATACAATTACGGTAAAAATTCAATCTTTATTGAAAAATGTATCGACCCTTCCTAATGCTTTTGAAATAAACCTCTTGAAAGATATTAAATGTATCAGTTCTGATATATGGAAAAGGCTACATCTTCTTTCAGAACAAGAAATCCACCGCCATCCCAAATTATTAAATGTTTTAATTCAGGTATCAGGAATTTTGTGTAGCACTCAAGGAGCGTATTTTCTACCTTATTTAAAATTTTATCAAGAGTTGAAACAAAACTATAAACAATTAGAGGGAGAATTATCTGATTTACTCCAATTCAATATTAATAATCAATCCTATGAGGACAAGGATAAGATTAAGGTGAGAATTACAGAATGAGACAAAATATCGGTCAAGTAGATAGGAAAGAAGTTGAAGAAGATAGAATAGCTATATGCCCAAAATTTGGATGTAAACATCTCGAAAAGATTAAACCTTTAAAATTTGGTGTTTTCGGGTTTCGAAAATATCCAATATGTCCAAAACATAAATTAGCTTTGGTTTTTGTCGATGAATTCATCGAAAATTTTATCCAAGCAGTTGATGCATGTTTATTTGATATATCTGGACTACCACCTCAGAACTTACTAAATTTGATCAAGGAACAATCTCCAATTGACCTGAATGCTTTCATCAATGGATGGGTGTATTGCACCCCTATAGGAAGAGGGGCTCAAATTGTTTCAAATTACATAGATGGGCTATCAAGAAGCTATATGAAACTATTAAATAGAAAGCAAAAAAAGGCTCTTCAGGGCGAAGTAAACTCAAAAAAAAAATACTTTATGCTGCGATTAGGACTACAAAAAATAGCTGAGGAATATGCCACCTTTCTTCAAAAGTTACGAGAAAAATCTGATCTTTTTTCCGATCATAAAGAAAGTATTCCCTTTTCATCTAAGGCAAATGGTCTCATTAAAACATGGTTCAAGTCTTACTTGAATCGATTACGAGATTCAAAAAAAAGAAAGGAAGCAGAAAATAAATCACTTCCTATACTCAAAGGGAATTACGACGAGATTCTCCATGCGGGAACTTGTTCCTTACTATTGGGTAAATCACCTACATTAGTAACAAGAGGGATTTCGGCATTCGAGCTTTTTTCCGCTTATCATAGCTTTTTAAAAGCGGGGTTATGCAAAGAATTAGAAAAAAATGATGTAGACATAATTATTAAGGAAATAGAAGAAGAAACTTACGAACCACACGAAAATAATATTTTAAAAATTTCAAAAATTACAGATTTTAACGAGGAATATCGAGAGAAATTATTAGATTTTATCAATACCATTTACAAACAAATTGAAATCTCTGATAAAATATCTTTAAACCGTTTTAAATCAAATGTGGAAAGGTTATTTAGGGATGCATGCGATAATGGATTAACGCGAAAAATAGTCCATAACCAAGATTTGAGACATTCAGAAAAACTGGCTATAGTTTTTGCTTATTATTCGTTATTATTGAGTGATATTGATCATATGGGTGAATTTTACTTAAAACCTGCCTTAATATACAACAAAGTGAGAGAATCTTTAACAAAGAGAGGTATATCGTCCAAAGCAAAAAGACCAACTATTTTAAGCGGTTTTCTATATGATTACTTACATTCAGATGATCAAGAAAAACTCTTTCGAATACCTTTTTTCAAGGCTAGAGCTAAGAAATATATACCATTCAAAGCAAATACTAAGAAAGAATTAGAAGAATTGATAAAACTTCATAAAAATCCAAAAAATTTAAAAAAAATAGTGAATTTGATTTTGGAGGATTTATTCAGTAATAATTTTAAAAGAATTAATATACCATCTTCATGTAGAAATCCCAAGAACTTATCACATGTAATCTTGTTTTTAGCATTGCAGCATAGTGAATATAAGGTAAGAGATCATTATCCAAAATTTAAGGATTATTTAAATTTTATTCCTCTCAATACAGATTTAAGTAATATTTGTTTTTATGAAATCATCCGTATCGTTTATCAATTTTTATCTCTAAATTTTACGATGAAAATCAGCTATTTACCACAGGATTTAGGACTTGTAGATCTGACTGTTTTACAAAAACATTTTTTAAGAAACATATCACAAATCACACATTCTTTGGATTTAAAGGCTCCTGAGGTATTAGAAGCAATAGCTTTAGATTTATATCAAAATGCTCTTAGGAGAGGATTTTCTTTTAACGATTTACCATCTAATAATATTCCTTCCTTGGCTTTAGCATTCGTATTCTTATCAATACAATTAAGTGAAGATCATACTAATCTTTCTCGTAGATTAATGATGAATAATTTAAATAAGGCGGACTATTCATTCTCCGAACATACTTTAGGACCTATTCTCCAATATATTAATAAATTCATAAAGGAGGATGTAGATTTTAAATTTAAAGCAAAAATAAGTTCTGATTACTTTCAGAATGAATTGATAAAAATTTCACTAAACCATGAGTCATTTGGAAGAGATCATGTTTCTACTTTTGTAGATCTTATTTTAGAATTGTATAAATCATCAGACTTGGAGCCCCCAGAGTTTGCGAGAAGTTTAGGTATATATAGCAATGACCCTTCACAAATTTTAAGTAGAGTGGGAAAAGATGGAGCGTTAACTAGAGTAGATATCTTTATAGAAATGGAAAAAAACATTAAAAACTTCATTAAAATGTGCATTCCAGAAAAGGACTCAAAAGATTTACAATTACAATTAGTGAAGGTAATAGAGTATTTTCACAGTTCAAAAAAAATAGTTAAATACCAATCATATCAAAAAGTTAAGAAAAGACGAGCTCTTTATGGCGATAATTATAAATCAACTATTGTGAGATTGAAAAGATTCATAGAATTGTTAGGATTTAGCCCTTTTGATGGTTATGATTTTATGGAAAACAAATACCTTGATGTATATAATAAAACACGATTGAATGCCCAATTTCATCATTTAGATTATAAATCTAATAACGATACTGAAGAGAACTTAGTTTTCTTACCATCAAAACACCCTAAAGACAGTAAAAAAAAGATAAGATATATGACTCATGACAAAATTAGTGGTTTAGAAGCGACTTTTAAAGATGAAAGGACAAATATTAACATAAAGAAAAAAGCTCAAATGAAGTTGAGGGAAATAGAAAAAAGATTGAAGATTAACGCCAAAATTGTTACTCAAGCATTTTTTACAAAAAATAAAGAAGTGTTTGATGGATTAATTGGATGGAGTCAACAATCCATAATGAAAATAAAAATTAGATTAGAAGATAGTTCTTTAAGTTGGACTTCAAGCTTAAATAATTATATTCCAAGAGAAAAATATGGCAAAAAGGTTTCGAATTTAGAATTTAATAATTTAAAAAAAAAAATTGTTGAGAATTATTGAGAAACATAAATTTCAACCAAAATGTTTTTCTTCTTCTTTATCTGCATCAATAGCATCTAGCTCTACATTTCTGCCTTGCCACTTTTCACTTAATAGTTCTTTGTAATATTCATGTTGGATGATCAAGGACATAATTTCACTTATACAGATGCGGGAATTCCGCGTAATTTTGTACCTGTCCAGATCTCGCCTAAACGGGCGTCCCTCATTAATCTTTCTATAGGATAGACGGTTGTGTATCCAATTCCACCCATGATTTGCATCGATTTATTGATTACTTTCCAGCATGCTTTAGTCGAAAATTTCTTGGATTCAGAAACTAATCTTCTTTGAAGAGCGGGTGGTGCTCCTGCATCTATAGATTTCGCAGTGTTAAATACGATTGCTCTTGTCGCATCTAAGTAAGTAATGCAATCTGCTAACATAAAGTTTACTGCTTGAAAATTCTTTATTACCTGCCCAAACGCTTTTCTTTTGGTGCTATATTTGGTAGCAATGTGTAAACAAGCACGTGCTAATCCAATAAAGCCAGAAGCTGTAGATAACCTCTCTGGGACCATCATTTGGTAGAATATTTTACCTCCCTTTCCCTCTCCCATTATTACATTTTCTTTTGGGACTT
>JAHLWJ010000355.1 GCA_019057975.1 Promethearchaeota archaeon
GATGCCATAGGAAAAATTCCAAATACGGAACTTGCAGAAATTTTAATAAATTACTATATTGTTTCATTTTTAAAAAAAACCTTTGGTCATTTTAAATTTAAGAATAACGAATTCGGGCGGATCACTGAATTAGATTTATCCAATGTTGAAAGATATAGTTCTGGTTTAAATAAATTAGAAAATTTTCTTGAATCAATCTTATCCCTAAAAGATCTTGAAAAATGTGATTTACGATTTAATCACCTAACAAAAATTCCCGAGATTTTAAATGAATCAATTGAATATTTAGATTTAAGTTATAATAAATTAGTAAATCTACCTGATCTTCACAATTTCACAATACTTAATAGTTTGAATTTAAAATCAAATAGATTGAGAAATCTTCCAGAATCCATAGGTTCACTTTTATCACTTGAGTATTTGAATCTAAGAAATAATACGCTAAAGGTTCTCCCTGAATCAATAAGTTTTCTGTCTTCACTGAAAGTTTTAGATTTACATGGAAATAAATTAAATTCTATAACTGTTAATCTAAGTAAATCAATAAGAGAATTAGAGTTAGGTTGGAATAATTTTGAAATAATCCCAAATGGTATAAAACTTCTATTATCATTGGAAAGGTTAGGATTAGGTGGTAATAAAATAATTAATTTACCAGATTGGATTGGAAGGTACAAATCACTTAAACAATTAGATCTATATGATAATCAACTAATTAAAGTTCCTGAATCACTAGGATCACTTGGATCTTTAGAGAGATTGAACTTAAGAAATAATGAATTAAATAAACTTCCTTCTTCATTATCTAATTTAAAATCACTTAAGATTTTAAACCTAAGTTGGAATAATTTTAAATTTCTCCCAGAATGGATTGGATCACTGCCTCTATTAGAAGAATTAAATCTGTGGGGTAATCTACTTGAGATTATTCCTGAAACAATTGCTTCACTTTCCTCATTAAAAATATTGGATTTGAATTTCAATAAGTTTGGGGAAATACCACCATTTTTAAAGGAATTAGAACAAGAAAAAGGGCTTATTATAAAAATTTAATCAAAATTATTAAGGATTGAAGTATATTGACTAAAAAAAGCATTATTGGAATAACAATTACCGAAGAAATTGCTAACCAATTGCTTGATGATTATTATGAAGAGCATGGGTGGAATAGAATTGACGGAAATCCAACTGAAGAAAAGATAAAAGAACTAGATTTGGAAGTCTATATAAATAATTGAAGCATTAACAAAATAAAACCAGTAATTTAAAAAGTTAAAATCAATTTTTTTAAACTAATGGAATTAACACCTGATAAAATCTATAAAGACTTTTTAAAAAATAATTTAGATAAACCCTCTGCTACTAAATTATTATTTTCTCTAATTGAAAATAGTGAAAAAGAAAAAGTTAGGGCTGATTGTATTAAAGAGCTGGATCGTATTGAAGCTAAAGATGGTCAAACTTTTAAATTTTTAGAAAATTTACTTATTTCTGATTCTAGTGAAATAATTAGAAATTCTGCTGCGGTTACTTTAAGGAATAACTTTTTAGATAAAATTTTCGAACCAATGAAATGGGCTCTTATTCATGAGGAATCTCTTTCTTGTTTAAACACAATTTATTTAACTTTAATTAAGATTTTACATAATTTAGTTATTAATCCAGATCCTTTAGTAAAATCGACTTTACTAACAGAAGTTAAGAAGATTAGAAGGAAAGAGTTTAAATTGGGATTTGAAATTTTATGTGAAACTAAAGAAATAGATACTTTTACGAAAAAAGATCTAAGTGAAATACTCATCAACTATTTTACAATTATATTTTTAGAAAAATCTTACTGGAGATTAAAATTTAAGGTGGAAAATTGCACAATTATTGAATTAGATTTTATATTTAAAGGCTTAACGAGTTTACCTGAGGCGATTAAACATCTGACTCATTTGAGAATATTAATTCTGAGGTATAATCAATTAATCCAACTCCCTGATTGGTTAGGATCTCTATTTTCTCTTGAAGAATTGAATATTAATGTAAATAATTTGAATGAACTAACTAGTTCAATTGGGAAGTTGAGTTCTCTTAGAGAATTGTTATTATGGAAGAATGAACTCACTTATCTTCCACATACAATTGGGAAATTATCATCTTTGGAAACCTTGAATTTAAGGCTAAATCAACTAAAAGTATTACCCGAAACTATAGGAAACTTATCTTCTTTGAAAGAATTAAACTTACACGATAATCAATTAACCCATCTCCCAGGGTCATTGAAAGGACTTATCTCATTAGAAAAACTCAATTTAAGCTGGAATAACATTGAATTATTAGCAGACTCTTTAGGATATCTTCCTTCACTTAAATCTTTAGATTTAGAAAGAAACGAGTTAGTTTATCTTCCAGAAAGCATTGGTTACCTTTCATCTTTAGAATTTTTGAATTTAAGTGATAATAAGCTAAGAAAGATCCCAGAGACTATTGGAAATCTTACTTCCCTTCAATATTTAAATTTATCAAGAAATGAGTTAGATTCCATTCCTGAATCAATAGGATCACTAAATTTATTAAACGAATTATATTTAGGAGAAAATAATATTAGAGTGATTCCTAAAAACCTAAAACGATTAGAACACAGCGAATTTAAAATTTATTTTTAAAAATGACTACCTTTACTTATTGGGTCTCGTATAATTCTCTAATTTCTTGTACTGTTGTGATGTCTTTTGGTCCTTTTTCAGGTCGCATACGTAGATAAACAGGGAATCTCATAGAATAACCTAAAGTGACAAATCTTTCACTAATTGTAATCTCATCGCCAGTTATCTCCATTACTAATTCTGGTTGAAGCCATATATCCGGTGTATCTTCACATATAACATTACTGGATTTTTTATCGACTATATATTTTTCCAAATCATTAGTTAGAGATTCTGACAACTCATCAGTTAAACCTGAAAAAAAGCGAGTAAACGCAACAAATTTATCTGTTTCTGAGTCATAAACTGCACCTAAATATGTCCCCAATACTCCTGTTCTTCGACCCTTTCCATAAAAGGCACCTATTAAAACAACATCTACAGTATCTTTTAATTTCCCTCCTTCTAAACTTTTCAATTTAAGCCACTTATAGCCACGATTTCCTGCTTGATAAATCGAATCTTGTTTAATTGATTTAGCCATTATTCCTTCATTTCCTTCTTCTCCGGCTTTATTGAAGAATTCGAGTAATTCATCAGTGGAATTTATCAATTCAGAATTAACTAACCTTAATTCATCTCTTTCTTCAACAATTTCTTCAAGTTTTTTCCTACGTTCTGGAAACGATTTATCTACATATGATTCATTACCAAATTTTAAAAGATCAAATACAAATAAACATACTGGAACTTCTTTTAAAATCTCTTCAACATCATACTTCCGTCTTCTTTGGCTTAATACTTGAAATGGAAGCATTTCTTCATAAACGTGATCCATCGCAACGACTTCTCCCTCAAAAATCACATTTTCTGCCATGATACTTTCTCTTACTACCTGACAGACATCAGGATATTGTTCCGAAATATCAAGTAAACGTCGTGAAAATAACATAATATTATCCCCATTTTTGTGAATTTGAAGCCTTTCTCCATCTAATTTATATTCTGCTATAAATGGGACTCCTAATCTATTAATGAACTCAGTATAAATTTCTCGAGAAGCAAGCATACTTAGAATAGGTGTACCAAATTCTATATCAATCCTTTTTACTTCTTCTAAACCGTGTTCTGCTAATAATTTTGAAATTTCACCTAAATCAGGATGCAAACTATAAGCTTTTTCAATAATTTCTTTGTTTTCTCTCATACCAGTGAAAGCAAGAGCTAAACCCTCTATTATCGTTGTTGACTGAACGCCAACCCTTAATGTAGAAGTTATGATTCTCAAAAGATATTTAGTTTCTAAAGGTGAACTTCTTCTCATTAATCCTCTTAAAATTCCTAATTTTATATCATGTGAGCCTGCACCTTCAGTTAAAGCAATTTTTCTTAAATCAGAATATAATTCAGAAATCTCTAGAGTTGATTTAGATGCCTCATCACTTTGATTATAATCAAATAATGATTTTTGCTTCTTTTTTTTTGACAGAATTAATTCTGCAGCGGCTCCTATGTCCCCTTGCTTCACTAATACTTCTTTAATTCTTTTACTTTCTATTCCGGAGTGTACAGATAATGCTTCAACGATCATCTTTTCAGCCATCCCCATTTTAGGGAATTGTTTTATGTTAGGGGTTAATTGGCCTTGTAAAAGATAAATAACTTTATCCAAGTCTTCGAAATCTTTTCTTTCCTTGATATCTCTGAAAAAATTTGATAGTAGATCAATCATTTCAAGCCTTTTTGTTGTTCCCTCAAGTTCAGAAAATAATTTAGCTAAGTTATTGAATTTCATAAACATTCATAAAATTGAAGATTTTCGTGTAAAATCTTATTAAATATAAAAAAGATAATAATAAAAATTATATTAGTTTTGAGTGTTTTGAGACTCTCAAATGAGTTTTGATAATTCAATAAATTTTTTTTGAATTGCTGTCTTGATCCTGGGGTCAATCCGGTTAAAAGAATTTACTGAAAAGTTAATTTTGCTACCTTCCTTCAATTGAAAAGTACAGATTGGACCATCCATTTCTTCAACAGAATAATTCCCATCTTTCTTCTTTGAAATCCAGATGTCATCAAAATGTTCCAATATAGCACTAAATACAAATGCAATCTTTGCATTTGTAGCCAAACTTGCTTTTGAAACTTGTATAGCAGGAATTGGTTTTGCAGCTGGTTGTATTGAAGGTAAAGGTTCAGCTTCATCATATTCAGAAGCAGTATTTGCTGATTTTACTGATGC
>JAHLWJ010000060.1 GCA_019057975.1 Promethearchaeota archaeon
TTTTCCCATTCTTCATAGCAACATTGATATCTTTAACACTAAGAGAACCAAATCATGAT
This sequence comes from Promethearchaeota archaeon, assembly GCA_019057975.1. Next base: position 60 of record JAHLWJ010000060.1, read on the forward strand.
TTAGTGAAAAAGAAAACTGAAAATTATCTAACTGTAATAAAATCCGGATTTAAAGAGCTCAGGAGAAACAATATACTAAGAATATTAGCTTTTGAGATGATAATAACCGAATCTATTGTATTCTTCTTAATATGGACATATCAGATATATCTAGAGGCATTGAATTTTCAGTTAGTTTTCTTTGGATTAGTGAGTGCATCAATGACCATTATACAAATAATCTTTAACAATCTAGTTCCAAAGATTGCCACCAGGCTAAAAAATAAGAGACGGTTTCTGCAGGTGTATACAGTAATACCAGGAATAGGGTTTATTCTTATGGCGTTGATATTCTATATTCCAATTAGTATTCCTTTAATTCTAGCTATAATTGGCTTCGGTTTCTCACGGAGCATAATATTCGTTAAGGGAATTAACAAACAGATTCAATCACAGAATAGAGCTACTGTTTTAAGCACAATAAACATGGCAGCAAGTCTCATCAGAACAATTCTTTACCCTTTCATTGGATACCTTGTAATGTGGAATTTAAGTGCAACATTTATTCTGTTAGGTGCGCTAATAATCATCTTTGCAATACTTTCGAATATTAAAAGTGAATATTTATAACCAAATCATTTTTTTTTTTAAAACTCTAAAATATTCAAATCTATTTATTTAAATCTTCTAATATTAATTTAGCTAATTTTTTTCCTACAATTTGAGATATTTCTTCTCTAGTAGCTTTTTTAATATTAGCAACACTTCCAAAGTGATTAAGTAATTTATTACGTGTAGTAGGACCAATTCCTTTAATATCATCTAATATAGAGGTAGTTATACGTTTTTTCCTCTGCTTTTTATGCAGTCTTAATGCCACTCTATGAGATTCGTCTCTAACTCGCTGGAATAATTTTAAAAGAGATGAATTTTTAGGAAGTACAATTGGGTCTTTCTTATTTGGGAGGTAGATTTCCTCATATTTTTTTGCTAACCCAATTATAGGTATTTCAAGACCTAATTCTTGTAACACAGAAACCCCTGCATTCAATTGACCTTTTCCCCCATCAACTACTATTAAATCGGGAAGTTCTAAATTTCTCTTTAAAACCATCGTATATCTTCTTTTTAACACTTCTCTCATCATTGCCACATCATCAGGTGTCGATTTGGTTCTAATTTTAAAATGTCTATAATTTTTATTATAAGGTCTTGCTTCTAAAAAATAAACCATTGAACCAGTTGCATCTTTACCTTCAATATTAGAGATATCAAAACCTTCAATAATCCGAGGTTCTTTTGGGAGGTTCAGTATTTCTTTTGCTTCTTTTAAGACTACTTCTCTGAAATCTGTCTCATCCATTCTAATATGCTCCATTTGTAATTGCTGTTGAACTATAACCCTGGCGTTTTTATTTGCAATTCTAATTAAACTTGTTTCATAATCATCGATTGGAGCTCTAATCTGTATCTCCTTTTTTGTATCCTTTAAATAATTAATTAGAACATTAAGCTTTTCCTTTATTTCAGGAACTATTATTGCTTCAGGCAATTGTGTTTTAAAATCTTGATAATATTGCTCTAAAATTGAAGTAAAAATCTCGCCTTTTTGCCCTACTTTTTCTCTTAAATCAAAATCAAAAGAGCTTTTATTTATTATTCTACCTTCCCTAATATGGATTATAACCATTGCCAAAAAGTTTTCCTCACTACTATTTCCAATGATATCTTTATTAGATTCATAGTCTAGAAAAACATGTTGTTCATCAGTTGCATGGTCAATATCATCTATTTTATCTCTCCAAAAAGCTGCTACTTCATATTCCTGTTCTCTTGCGGCTTTACTCATTTTTTCTTCAATTTGGTTTTTTAATTGACCTGTTTCTCCTTTTAAAAACAATTCGATTTTTTTAATATTACCTCGATATTCTTCTTTAGTAATTTCAGTGAAACACGGACCTGGGCAGAGTTTTAGCTGATAATATAAGCATGGTCTTCTTCTTTTTTTAATCGGTTTTATGCATGAACAATAGGGAAAAATCTTTCTTAAATCTCTTAGTATTCTAATAATCTCCTTTTTATCTGTGTATGGTCCTAAAAATAAGTTTTCCTTAGAAAATTTTTCAGGATTTCTTATTACTCTTATTCGAGGAAAATCTTCACTGTAAAAGATTCCCACCCAGGGATAAGATTTAGAATCCCTCATAATTACATTATATCGGGGAAGGTGTTTTTTGATTTGAATATGTTCTAAGAGCAGTGCTTCTTTTTCATTTTCGGTGACAATATATTCAATAGAGTTAATTTTACTTACTAATTCTTTAATTTTTTCTTCATAAAAGGGATCATTAAAACTCGTTTTTAAAAAATATTGACTAACTCTTTTTCTCAAATTGATAGCTTTGCCAATGTATATTATAGAACCCTCTTTATCTGCGAATAGATAAACTCCGGGTTCATTTGGTAAACTCTTTCTCTGCAGTTCTAAATCTTTCATATACTGGTAAAAAATCTATAATATTATTCGATAAAATTATTTATTTTCATCAACAAGTAGGGTGTATTATTATTAAATAGTAAGAGAGGATAAATTTAATTTATTATTATAAAATTGAATTAATTTCCTTATATAGTGCTTTATCCATTATTTTAAATAAAGAAGTAGAGTAAAATATATCCTTTTATTTCAAATTTAATATTAATATTTGATTTGAGAAATGGTAAAAGATAAGTTGAAAGAAACATTTACAATTTTGAAGGAGGAATGCATCATTTTTGGAGTCTCAAATAATAAGAAGTTTGATCCAAAATTTCAAGCAAAACTTAAGCCAATCTTTATTAAAACAGTGGAGTTCTATATCTCGATAGAATTGCCTAAAAACGAGTCGAATAGATGGCCAATCAAATTTTATCTAAAATTCCAAAATGAAGATTTTTTTACACCATTGGCTGACGTGTGGAATTATGACGAGTTATTTAGTGAAAAGTTTGTGAGCATTCTTTTAAAAAAAAAGAAGTTTCTAAACATGCTATTGGATTCGATGAGAATAGCAATTAAAGTATTTCCTCCCTTAAACCGCGCTTTAAAGAATAAATACCCCCAAAATATTGAGATGACTTCTTCCGAGGTTTCTGAATTTCTTACCCATCCAATAGAATTACTTAAATACATTGGATTTAAGGTTCAATATCCCACCAAATTAAGATTGGGACAGAAGAGAGGTTTATCTGCCAGATTATTGATCGAGTCCAAATCATTTAAAAGTAACTCTGATTTTAGTTTGGATTCTCTATTAGATTTCAGATGGGAAATTAATCTTTTCGGAAAACCTGTAGGATTAGATGAATTGAAAAGATTATCGAAAATGGATAATTCGTTGATAAAATGGAGAGATAATAAATGGATTTTCATTAACAAGGAAGATCTAGATTTTTTGAAGAGGATTTATGATAGTAATGGATTTTCTGGTAAAATTAAGGCAGCAAAAGTAATAAAATTAGAGTTAATAGATAAATACACGAATTTACTTTTGAGAAGAGATTATAAAATTAAAATTTTAGGAGATCTTAGAACAAAAATAAAAAATATCAAGAATAAGTTAGATTTTAAACTAATAGAAACCCCGAAAGATTTCGTGGGTGAACTGAGGGGTTATCAGCAAGTGGGAGTATCTTGGTTAGCGATGCTATGTGATATGGGGCTAGGAGTATGCTTGGGAGATGATATGGGCCTCGGTAAGACCATACAAATTCTAGCTTATCTCTTATACCGACTAGAGAATTATCCTAATGAAGAAGGTAGCATTTTAATCGTGTGTCCTACATCCTTATTAACTAACTGGGAGCATGAGATAATGAGATTTTCTCCCAAATTAAAGGTTTTGAAATACTATGGACCGAATAGGGGGAATCTCCGTGATAAGAGAGATGACTTTCTTATTGCTCACCAAATAATTTTAACTTCCTACGGAGTCATAAGAAACGACATAGATTTCCTAAAAGATATAAAATTTAATGGTATTATAATTGATGAGTCGACAAATATTAAAAATTCTTATTCCAAAAGAGCCAAATCCATTTACCAATTAAAAGGGTTTTTTAGAATCGCATTAAGTGGCACACCCATAGAGAACCGTCTCGAGGAATTGTGGTCGCTTTTTAATTTTCTAAATCCTGGACTATTAGGTTCATTGAGTGAGTTCAGGAAAACATTTGTAAATCCTATTCAGAATTACCAAAATGCTGAAAAAATCAAAAAACTAAAATTAATTATAGATCCCTTTATATTGAGACGTTTGAAGACAGATAAAAAAGTGATAAAAGATTTACCGGAAAAAAATGAAATTATGATATATATCAATTTGTCTGATTCCCAAATAAGCCTATACAAAAAAATTGTGGATGAAATCATTAAAGATATCAGAGAAAATTATAATAGTGCAAAAATGCGAAATGGGTTTGTACTTAAACTATTAACTAAGCTAAAACAGCTTTGTAATCACCCATTACAATATCTTAAAATTGATCCAGCTAAATATGATTTTAATAAAAGCCTCAAGGATTTTCTAGTACAATCTCCTAAAATCGCGAGGATTTTTGATATCGTTGAGAACAATCTTGAAAATGACCAAAAAGTTCTAATATTTTCACAGTATAAAACGCTGGGCGATATTTTACTAATGGCTTTTAACGCCAAATTTGGGAAAATAGTGTCATTTTATCATGGTAGCTTGAATCCCAAACAAAGAGATAAGATTGTAAAGGATTTTCAATCAAGTAAAGAGGTGAGTTCAAAAATTCTAATTGCTTCCCTAAAAGCTGGTGGTTTTGGGTTAAATTTAACCCAAGGAACAACTGTAATACATGTAGATCGGTGGTGGAATCCTAGCACGGAGTCACAAGCCACTGATAGAGCTTATCGGATTGGTCAAAATCAGAATGTTAATGTCTATAAATTTGTTGCTACAGGAACAATAGAAGAAAAGATTGATAAATTGCTGGAGGAAAAAAGAAAGTTGTCAAGGCAGATTATAACTCCCACGTCTTCAATTATTTCAAGATTACCTATAGATGAGATTGAGGAACTTTTTTCCTTCATTCCACTATAATATTCAACAACCGGATAGCAATCATATTCACCAGTTTATTTACTTAGTGAATATGCCCAAAAATAGTGTTGTAATTAAGTTTAAATTGCTTAAAGTCAACAATTAAATTGTTGTAAAAAATTTTTCTTAAACTAAAAAAATGAAAAGTAACGGTGTATTCCGTAAAGAAACGGAAAGAAATATATTTTTAGTCAATGAAAGAAAATTAGTTAATGAAAAATTATGGTAAACATTAGAATCTGTCCAAAATGTAAAGAACCATCATTAAAAAGTGCTATTAATGTCTCAGGGTGGTTAGCACCTAACATGGTGGAATGCACTAAATGCGGTTATATAGGATATTTTTATATTGAGATTGATCCTGAGGATTTTCAATTAGATCAGGAAGATCCTACTGACGATAAATAAGAAACTGAAGAATATTAAATTTTTTAAATTATTATTTCTATAATCCTTAAAGAATAAAATAAAATGTGCCTAAAAATGGAGCAATTATTAAAAGATGCTGAAAGAATTAAGTCTTTAGAAATTCAAGGGGCGACAAATATAGCAATTAACGCGATTCAATTTTTAAGTTATTTTGCGAAAAGATTAAAATCTGACAATCTTGAGATGTGCTTTGAAAGCCTGTACAAAGCAGTAGACATCTTAATTGATACAAGACCTACAGAACCTGCTATGAAAAACGGTTTGAAATTTATTATGAGTAAACTAGAAAAAGAAAAAGAAAGTTGTTATGCAGAATTTATTTCAGATGTAATAGAAAAATACAAAAACCAATATTATGATATGCTTCAAACTGCAAAAAAAAGAATTGCTATAATAGGTGCTCGACGAATTCCTGATGTTGATAAAAAATTCAATGTGATGACTCATTGTCACTCAAGTTTAGTTACATCTATTCTCTTAAAAGCTAAAAGTCAAAATAAGAACTTCAAGGTAATTAATACAGAAACACAACCAAGATTACAAGGTAGGAAAACAGCAAACAAGTTAGTAGATGCGGGTATAGAGGTCATTCATGTTATTGATAGTGCTATGAGGTGGGCGGTAAGACATTTTGAAGTTAATTTAATTATAATTGGAGCGGATAGCATAACAAGTGAAGGAACCATAATCAATAAAATAGGCTCAAGGTTATTAGCATTAGTAGCCCATGAGGAACATGTTCCCTTTTATGTCGCTTCTCCACTATTAAAATACAATCCAGAAACAAATCTTGGAATTTTAGAAACCATCGAAATGAGAGATCCAAAGGAGGTATGGGATAAACCTCCTAAAGGAATTGAAGTTTTAAATCCAGCTTTCGAAACTGTGTCTCGGCGATATATAGATGGATTAATCACTGAAGCTGGAATTTTTGCATCTAGTCATATACCAAATTATTTTGAAAAATGGTATCCAGAAATGATATAATAATTTCTTATATACATTTAACCCCATTTTTTAAGAGCTCTAGCTAATTCAATATGATCTTTTGCATATTCCTTTAAGTTATAACCTTCCAGAACAGAGGATATTGATTGTCTTATAGCACGAGCTCCAGCTTCAGTTCCATCAGGATGACCATGACATCCTCCACCAAATTGATAAACCATATCTTTTCCTAATATTTCCATTAGTTCTGGAATATGCAGCGGACTTAAACCCCCGGAAGCAACAGGTAATGCTGGTTTAATACTATACCAATCTTGATCAAGCATCGTTAAATTATTGCCAACAATTTTTTGTTCTGTAATAGATTTATTGATTTCTACAACTTCTTGCCGTCCTCCTTCCATTTTTCCAACAACTGTTCCAGTATGCAATTGATCCATTCCTATTAATCTCATTAATTTAGCTAAAGCTAACATTGTCATTCCATGTTTTTTATTTCTAGTAATAGCCGCATGCATTGCCCTATGTGCATGTATCACTACGTTCTTATCATCTAGATAATCTCGAATTTCTTGGAGAGCTGAAAAACCGACAGTTAAAATATCTAACATAATATATTCTCCTCCATGTTCAATAACAAAATCAGCTCTTTTTTTCATTGTAGTTAATGGTGCTGTTATATTCGGCATATATATCTTCTTTTCTCCGGTCTCGTTTTCTACATTATCTCGAATTTTTAGAGTTTCTTTGATTCTTTTCTCGAACTTATTAAAAGACATACTTGTTAAGTTTTCATCATCTTTAACAACATCTAAACCTCCGCTCCAAGCTTGACCACATACATTTGCATGTTCAATTTCATTCAATCCAACCTTTGGTTTAACAATTGTTCCAAGGAGAGGCCGTTTTTCTATTTTTGTTAATTTTCTAATTCCCTCAATACCAAATTTTGGTCCTTTATAGGCAGAAACTATACTTTTAGGAAAAGATATATCTAACAATCTTAGATTCTTTAGTACTTTCATTCCAAATATATTTCCTGCTATGGCACTTAAAATTTGTGGTAAGTTATCTGCTTCAAATAGCTCCTTTGTGTAAGCAATTTTTACTACATTGTTTTCTGCATCAATGTAGAATGCTGATGGCTTAAGTCGTTTAGCAATATCTGCAGATAAAGTGGCAATTTCAGTCCATGTTCCAATTGAGCTTTCTTTAGCAATTTCTTCGCATGCTTGCTCTAAATCTTTGCATTCAGATGATTTTTCTACATAATACATAGCGATAAGGTCATCATTATTTGGTTTATAGTCTAAATTTAGATAGTGTACCAATTTATTTCACCTCTAGACATTTGAAATTTAATTTATTACAACAAAATCGAAATTTCTCAAAAAGAAATTAGTATAATGAATTATAATATTAAAAGCATAAAAAATTAATAATATTTTTAATTATATTACAGAGTGATTTAATGATGAGTGAAGATGAAAGTAAAACAATTACTATAAATGTCAAGGATTTAAGTTTTAAAAGCGATCAACACGTAGAGGATTTAGTAAGATTTTTAGCAGAATCACTTCCAAAAATCAACCTCAACCGTGATGGGAATGAGATTATAATCTCAATGCCAGTAAAATTGTCTAAAAGAGCTTTAAAGCTTAGAATTAAAAAATTCTTATATAAAAAGGGATTAAATAAGGATTTCAGACCTATTTCATTAAAATTAGGTGATAAAGAAGGATATATAGTAAAGGAAAAGAAAATTATTGAGTTAAGCTATTACTAATTCTTCTTCTTACTAAATATTATTATATGAAATAATAATTATATTTAGTTGTGTCTGTGAAAAAGACCAACCTCATATTATCCCTCGAATCAATAGATGACTTGATGAGATGTATTAATTTAGCAAGTTTGTTGGAGGTAGCGGGTTGGCCTAAACCTGGGAATGTACATCGAACCAAAGATTTTGATGATACGAGATTTGAACATTTCTTAGGGGGAATAGCTGCTATTCAACCAACCTTTAGGAAATTTTGCGAAAGAATATTTCAATTATCATTTAATGATGATAAAAACTATAGATTTATAGAAATAGGGTTTTTCTTTAAGGAAGCCGCAGAACAGATGATAAAATGGCAAAGTGGAGGAAATGTTTTGCTTGGACACATTCTAATATTAGCTCCTCTTACTGCAGCTGCTATAATATGTCTAAAAACTAATAAAAATAATTTTTCCGATTTTAAATATTATTTAAATAAAATAATTGATGAAACCACGGTAGATGATACAATTCTTCTCTACAAGGCTATAAGAATATCTAACCCTGGAAGTTTAGGAAAGATTAAGAAGTATGATATCAATGATGAAAATTCACTTAAAGATATTAGTGTAGACAAAATAAACTTAAAAAAAATTTTTGACCTATCCAAAGAATATGATTTAATTAGCTCTGAATATTCAACAGGATTTAGTATTATATTAAACGAGGGATTACCTTACTTACTTAAAACTTTTAATCGATTTGGTGATCCAAATATTGCAACTGTAAATACTTTCTTAAAAATTCTTTCAGAGCATCCTGATACACTCATAATAAGAAAATCAGGAATAGAATCTGCACTTTATGTATCAAACTCTGCATCTAAAATATTACAAAATGGAGGAGTTTCAACTAAAGAGGGTTTAGAACTAACTATTAAATTAGATAGAGAGCTGCAAGAGAAAAAAGGGAAATCAAATCCCGGTACTACTGCAGATCTTATTGCTGGAGTTATTTTTTGTGCGTTGATCTTTGGACTAAGGTTATAGATTCAAAAAAATTATTTGGTAGAATTAATTTATTTTATCTAGTTCTAAATCATATCTAGAAGGATCAAGACTTAATGGAATTCTGTGATGAATGTGGAGGCATGATGCTCCCATCTAAAGTAAACGGAAAAAAAGTATTTAAGTGTAAATGCGGAGCAATAAAAGATTTTTCTGAAGAAAAGTCAGGGGCATATAAATTAACTAGGAAAATTGAACACCCTGTCAGAAATGAGGTTATGAACTTAACTGAAGTTATGAATTGGAAAGATCAATATTTAAGAAGTACTATTAAGGATTTTAAATGTCCTAGTTGCGGATATACAAAAGCACTTCTGGAAACAAGGCAGACACGGAGTGCTGATGAAGGAATGACTCATTTTATAACCTGTCTAAAATGTGGTCGCAATATAAAAATAGGGAGTTAGTAATAAAAACCCTCAATCGAATAACTTGTTAATTAGTAATTGTTTTTTCTGTTTTTCTGGAAAATTTAGTTTTACAATCTTATTTGTACTTTTCAATCCTGATAATATCTTAATTTGATTTAACGTGATTTCTAGCTTAGTCTTTAGTAAATTTATTAGTTCTTTATTTGCTTTATTTTTAATTGCCTTAGATCTAATATAAACTGTAAGAAATTTATCATTTTCAATTAAATCTTGCTTTTTCGAATTTGGTTTAACATTGATGCGGAGAATGAAAGTATGATCATCCATTTTTTCGATGAATCTCATTATTTATTGAACAGAATAAATTTTTATAAATATTAAATAAACTCATCAATTCTAGTTTTTAGTCGATTATAAGAAGGTTTTGATAACCTAATACCCCCAGCAAGCTTATGTCCCCCGCCTACACCACCTAATTCATTTTTTATTCTAGAAATGATTTTATTTACCCCATTTTCATTATTATTTTCAAGATATTTTCTTGAACATCGAATACTTAATTTGATTGTCCCAGATTTCATTTCTAAACCACCTAGAAATAAAATTTTGTAAGGATTAACAAGTTCATTAACTGCACTGAAACTAGCTGTATCTGACCAGTTGCTAGGAGGTATTTTTCCTTTTACTTCTATAAAAATTGCTTTTTCTGTTTCAGAAGTAGGTAATTCGTTAGAAACAGTTTTCAAATTATTTACCAGATTATTTATATAATCCATATATAAATTCTTGGCATAACGAGTAATTGTTTTTAATTGTGTAATTGATATAGCGGCACTAATGTTTTTAAAACATAAGATATTCAATAACAGTGCGTGTTCAAATGCAAATTTTAGCAATCCTGCTTTGTGTGGTAATAATGCATAATGACCATAGCAATCTACATTCACTTTTTGTTGAATTGCGTAAATTTCATCCTTATTTAGATCAACAACTTTAGTCGTTGGATTTATTTGTATTGAGTTTAGAAAAGATATAATTTTGTTGTCAGATTCACCCCCAATTCCATTAATATAAGGTAAAATACTGTATTTTAAACTGTTTTTGATGGAATCATGCATACTTCCAAATAAAGTAAGTCCTTCTTTATCCTCAACAAGTTCTTCGCTTATTAGTTCTTCGTATACTTCTCGATTAAATGATTGAAGCTTATCCATTGACTTTAAAGAATCTCCAGCAATTCCTATTATTGTTAGCCATCCCTGCTTTATTATCGAGGGTTTTATTTGTTTAACGAACATATAAGTAAGAGTTGCTCCAGAGATATGTTCAAGACCATCATAACCATGAATTGTAGGATTTACAAAAAATAAGTTTTCAGGTATATCACTAATTCTGATATCATCTTCCACTTCATGATGATCAAGAATATAAAAATGTTCTTTTCTATTTCTTATAATAGGAATTAATTCTGCTAAATTAGAACCTAGGTCAGTAAAAATAAATGCTGTTTTTTCACTTTGTCTTTTAGAGAAAATCCCGTTTAAATAATTTTCCCAAGAAACAGATCTATTATATATAAAGTAATCATAATCTATTTTTAGTTGATATAATAAATTCTGAATAATATGTAAGCTACTAATACCATCAGCATCATTATGAGAAATGGCTATAATTTTTGGATATGAGTGATCAACAAAATGATCTACGGCATTATTAAAATCTTCTAAAAATTTTGCTTTATCTGGTTTCTTGGTCATTTACATCAATTAATTATTAAAATACAAGAAGTTTTAAAATATTTATTTATCATTAAGTGAATTATTAGATAATCATAAATCAAAAAATACTAAATTATGAATGGTCTATTAAACAAATCTTCTATATTTTTATTTTGAGTAAATTCTGATAAATTTCAAATAAATTCTATAATTATAAATATTCCGATTTGATTTTTGCTTTTTTCCATAAATCAAGGTAAAAATTAAAATCCAAGGAAAAATTTTTTTAATTTATTTAAATTTCTGTCTTTAAGATTTCAAAAATAAAAGCTCAATCATGCCTAATAAAACTCGGAATAATACCATATTCTCTAAAAAGACTTTTCTTCTTATTTTGGTGATTATGGCAATCTTAATTCCAATAGTATTTACAAATTTTAAAATTTTTCCCAACATCGGTTTAAATAAGAATTATCTTCAAGATACTGACCTTAATATGAATGAATTTACTAAAGACAATTACACTGAAATACGAACATCAGCTAAACATGGATTAGGTAATATAACAATAGATGACATTAGTTTTAACTTTCTTCCTGGAGGTTTTGTCAATGAAAATATTTATCATCCGCTTGTTACCGAAGATCATATCAGTGGAAAAATAACCATGAATACAACACACATGGAGTTTATTGAAACTACAAGTCCAGCCTTAATAGACAATTTAAATATTGGAACTGGTGATAAAGTTTATGCCACTTACAAATTAAATGAAACTATACAAGTATCTTGTAATAAAACAGAAGCAAGATATTTAATCTATCATTCTCGTTTTACAGACACAACGTTATTAGAATTTTATGTCAATAATGGCACTATAATAACTGAGTTAACAGAAGGAGATGACTATACCATAGATGATCGAAAATTTCTGGTATTTTATTATGAGGATTACTTCCAAGAAGGCCGCACTTTTAATTTCACTATGTACCTCATATGGGAACATTTCTTAGTTTTTGGAGATTGGGAAATTGAACAAATGGAAGATCAGGTTTTAGAGATAAGTGAAGTAGAGCAAGTGCTTACACCAGAATTCAATTATAATTTCTTTCTAATCGCGAGGGCATATGTTACAAATCTTAATGATGTATTACCGATTACTTTTTGGGATGTTGCTTTAACGGTTAACCCATTAGATAAGGAGAAATTCAATAACCATAAATTAATGTTAAATGGAATTGAGGTGAATATTGATGAAAATTTAAAATCTGATAAGTCATTGCAAATAGAACTTTCTGATCATTTTACTCCAGATTCAAACACTTTTTCGCTAAATTTTACTAGTTCATATTTAATAAGATTTGAAGAACCCCTTGGAAATCTATGGGCTATCGACAGGCTTGTATCTCAGCGAGAAATAAGAGAAAGAATTTATTTTTGCAATTTAATATCAGGACCAAGACATATCTACTTAAAAAATGTGTTATTTTATGAACCGAGTATTTATTTTGAAGAAGTGATAAATACATACTCATTGTTCAATAGAGATGTGTTATTTGTTGATGCTAATAATTCCATTTCTAATCGACTGGGCCTGAATGTAACTATCCCGTATTTATTTGTAGGAGAAACTTGTCCTTTTTCAATTGAATATTTCACATTTCAGAAGTTGAAAATTGTTATTACTGATAATATCAAAATGCCTTTAGTAGGAGCAAAAATTAAAGTCTTTCATTTTGGAGCGATCTATGGGACATATATTTCGAATAAAACTATTCAACCAATTATTCCAAGTAAATCGGATGAAAATGGGCAAATTGTATTATATAATGTTCCTCGCGGAAATTATACAATAAGTGTATATTGGGAAGGAAGATTAGTTAAAGAGGCTTCCATTTCGACATTCAACGAGGTTAATTATGTGTATACTAATATTATTCACACTCCTCTCTGGATAATAATCTTTGGAGGAATAAACGGGATGATTCTAATTTTAGGTGCTATATTTTATCTAAAATATAAAAAATTACGATAATTAATTTTGATCGTTATTTTCTGTGATAATATTGACGATTTTATTGGTTTTTTGGAAAAACGTGTAATGGGTGAAATTTTTTACGAATTTAAAGAAATTACTAGTAATAGTTTATCCCGTAAAGTAGATATAGAAATTGTACTCCACTTTTTAGCTAAAGTCGAAGGTACTATGGTCCTGTATGAAACAAAGCAAAATATTACAAAATCAAGCAATTCTGATATCGACAAAGAGGTTGTAATAACTTTAGAGAAAATATTTAGTAGTGTTGATCCATCATTAAGTCTAATCAAGGGAAAAATACGCGAAATTTTTCTTTCCTATTCATCATAGACTAGTTCTATATATGGATTTTGTATGGTTAAACTCATTTAATTATGGTTTACTTCTTCTCCATATCCTATTAAGCGATAACGTCTATTAATTATACGAGAAATAGCATAAATGAAGTTTTCGGGGGGACATATTGGTGGGGAAAGTTTTATTATAGTAGAATTTTTTAATATTTTTGTTACAGTTCCTCCAGTTTTTTCTGTACCAACAACTAATAACAATTTCTCACCATGTTTGAGTGGTTGAACCTTCATTTGAACTTCAGAACCAATCACTCGGTCTAAAAGATGGATATCTAACTCGACTTCTGTTAATATTTCTGGAAGAGTTCCAGGTCCTCCAACTAAATGTCCAATTAGATGATCACCTTTGGTTAAAGCAGGATCTAATTTTGTACCTAAACCAATTAATCCGCCAGGTTTAGCAATTTTTAAAGGATTACTTCCTTGACTAATACTTACTACCATCGATTTTATTGGCACGTATTTATCCTTAATACGAATACCAGGTTTAATTTCGACTTGATCTCCAACCTCAATTTTTCCTTTTAATACGGAACCCCCTATTACACCGCCTTCTAAGTCGATTATATCTTTACCAGGTCGATTGATATCAAATGATCTTGCTATTAAAAATTGAAATAATTCTTCTTCTTTGAACTCTGGAGTCGGGATTATTTCTTCAAAAGCTTTCACAACAAGATGCATATTCGCCTCAAAAACTGCCGATATAGGTATAATTGGGGCATTCTCAGCAACTGTACCTTTAACAAATTCTTTAATCTGTTGGTAATTTTCTAAAACTTGTTCTCGAGAAACAGCATCAATTTTATTTTGTAATATAATAATATTTTTAATCCCTGCTATGTTTAAAGCAGCTAAATGTTCCCGAGTTTGAGGTTGAGGACATTTCTCGTCAGCAGCAATTAAAAAACATGCCCCGTCCATTAATGAGGCACCACTTAACATGGTTGCCATCAAAATTTCGTGTCCTGGGGCATCTACAAAAGAAATATTGCGCTTGAATTCTAAATTTCCATTGCATTTTGAACATACAAATCGAGGTTGTCCTTTCGCTCTGTTTTTTTCTGCAAGGTGGGCTGTTATATATTCATCGCATGTAGGACAATAAAGAATTGTAGCATTAGAATATCCTAATTTTATCGAAATGCCTCTTTCTTGCTCTTCAGAATGTCGATCAGTCCAATCTCCTGTTAAAGATTTAACCAGTGTGGTTTTACCGTGGTCTACATGGCCAACAAGGCCAATATTGCATTCTGCTTGTTGTTTAATTAATTCCTTTATTTTGGATCCTTTTACCTTAGAAACTTGTGTTGGTTTTGGTTTTGGTTTTGGTTTAGATTTTGATGCTGTTTTTTCACCAGTTTTTTCTTTTATTGTTGCTGAAGATTTTATTTTTCCACCTATTTCTTCAAAATCCTTTTTAGCATTTGTAATAATTTTTTCTGCAGTTGCTTTTCCCACGCCTTTTATTTTTAATTTTACTAAATCAGCAGGTTCTACAGCAACCAGTTTTTCAATTGAATCTATTCCTGCCGCTTTCATTTTTTCTGCGGTTGATTTGCCAATTCCCGAAATATCTTCTAATTCATAGGACATGTTAGTATAAAATTTAGGTATTATAACTGCGGTATAAATATTTCCCTATGAAACATTAAGCAAAGATTTTTTATTAAATTAATCAATAAACCTATTTCTTTTAAAAAAAATTGCTTAAAAAATCTTTTATTTAGTTTGAATTGTTGTTATACCACCAGGTCTTTTTTCGAGCTCTTTGTAAGATATTCTCAATAGGCTATCTACATAGAAAGTAGATAATTTGGTACAAGATTTACAGATGATATAAACTGGAGCTGGATATTGGCTTGGATCTATATCTTCCATTTCAATTTTAAACACAATTTTTTTTGCACAATGAGGGCAAATATTAAACCGAAGAGGCATAAGAGCAATAATCCAACAATTTATTTCTATAATAAATAGATTCTTATTTCTATTTTATTATTTCTAAAATTAAATAAATAATAACATTTTTTATTGATACTATATGGTAGAGTTTTCGTCAAAGAAGTTAAGGGCATTTTTATTTATCTCAATAATAATTACCCTAATATTGAGTGTTTTCTTTATCAATCCTTACGTACATTTAAAAAATTTGAATTCCTCAGAAGTTAGTCTGTCTACTAATGGGTATTCTGAAGTTGATTTATCCTTTATACCAGAAATTGATTATGATTCTTTAAATGACTCTTGGTATAATCCCAAAATTGAAATGTTAATTATTTCTCCAAATAAAACCGATTTTATTGATGCTCTAAAACCACTGAGGGACTGGAAAAATGAAAAGGGGGTAAAAACAATTATTGCAAGTAATTGGTCAGCCTACGGGGACGTGGAAGATGATAATGCTACTAGAATCCGAAAAATGATAAAATCTTACTATGAAAAGGAAAACATACAATGGGTACTATTGGCTGGAGATGCTCAAGACGATTTAATCCCCATTAGATATGTATATAACCCAGATGTGCTACGTTGGGGTGAAGGAAGAACTGAAACAGTTGGAGGAGAATATTATAAGCCCACAGATTTCTATTATGCGGATCTTACAAGTTCTTGGGATAATGACGGATTCGATAATACAGGAGATGGAAATTGGGGAGAGGCTCCTCAAGACACTAATCATGGTTTAGACGAAATCTCATGGATACCAGAAGTTTATGTTGGACGATTTCCTGCAAATGATGCAAATGAGCTTGAAATTATGGTAAATAAAACATTAAAATATGAAACTAATCCTAGGATAGGAAATTGGACTAATAGAATGTTATTAGCAGGAGGAATATCCGATTTTCCTGTTGGTGGTGACGCTGATGGGGAATATGAAAGTCTCTTAACTAATTATATCATACAAAATTATGCAAAATCAGTTGTGAATTACACCCATTTAATCAAGGAGGAAGGAAATCTTACACATTTAAGTCTCAATAGAAGTTTTAATGATGGCTATTCAACAGTTATTTTAGCAGGGCATGGGTCTCCAATCAATTATTATATTGACCCCTATAATACGGGATATACAGATGCAGATGCTAGCTCATGTTCTAATACTCATATGCCTTCTTTAGTTTATCTTGACGCTTGTTCTATGTCTAGTTATGATGATAGTTATGATAATGATCATTATGATGGAAGTATTGGGGAAACCCTGATAAAGAGAATGGATGCAGGTGCTATAGGAGTAATTGGGGGATTAAGAGTTACCTGGTATTTTGAAGATGATGAAAATCTTGAAAAATTAAATCGTGGAAATGCAAAATTATTTTGGGAAGAGTTTTTCGACCAAAAGAAATTTCAACAAGGACGGGCATTATACGATTCTAAAGTTTCGTATATAAATAGTGATTATTATACTAAAGGAGCCGGGTCAACAGTTTATGATTTTGAACGTAAAAATATTCTAACATATAACCTTTTAGGGGATCCAGAAGTAGATATTTACACAAATAGTCCGAAAAACGCTATGAATCCATTTAATGAAATTAATTATGAGGGAGAATTAGTTTCTATTATTATCAAGGATCTCAATAACTCAATAATCCCATATGCAAGAGTTCATTTTAGAACTTCTGATGGTAAATATTATACTACCTACGCAGATATTAATGGTGTTGCTAAGTTCAGATTACCCAAAGATTCTAATGAACTTTATAATGTGACCATTACTGGACATAATTTAATTCCTTCACGATTTGATTTTACTACTGATTCAGATAATATTAAACCAGAATTAATTGGAGTAAATTGTCTTCCCGAACATCCATCAACTTCAGATATGATCGTTTTTAACGTAAAAGCTTATGATAACCGTTCAGGAATAGAAAGCGTACATTTTTTCATTTCGGATAATGATTTTGAGAATTATACATATTATACATCATCAAACGGTTTTTTAGACAGTGAAAATATCTTCACATTTAACATTGATAGGTTACATCCTGGAGAATATTCTTATTTTATATACACCAGAGATTACGCAAACAATACAAATATTTTTTATGAGGAAACTTTCAAATTTACTATTCCGAAACCTATCATTGATTATATACTTCCTGTTT
>JAHLWJ010000356.1 GCA_019057975.1 Promethearchaeota archaeon
TTATAGAGGTCCAGATGGAGTATGGACTAGACGGGATCAGGGACTTCCTCCTCCACAGAGTCCTCCTTGGGATCAAGTGAAGCCTAATCCTAATCATTATGCAATTGTGGAGTTAATGGAAATGAGAAGGTTAGACTATTTAATTTCGCAAAATGTAGATGGGTTACATGCTAAATCTGGAATCCCTTTTGATATATTCAGTGAACTTCACGGAAATTTATACTTCATGAAGTGCCTATCATGTAATAAAAAGATGTTATTCGAAGAAGTCGGTTGGGACAAAAGTAAATGGGGTCCAGGATATAGAACGCATCCTGTTCGAGAAGATCAGCCAACATGCCCCTTCTGTGAAGGAAGAATAATTTCAAGTATTGTAAATTTCGGTGATCCATTACCTTCCGATGAACTTGAAGAATCTATGATACGTTCTCAAAATTCTGATGTTTTCTTTGTAATTGGATCTTCTCTAGTAGTAACACCAGCTGCTAATATGCCTGGTATTGCAAAACAGAATGGTGCTAAATTGATAATTCTAAACAAAGGTGATACTCCTTATGATCACGTAGCAGATATAAGATTCGACAATTTAATTGAAGAAGTACTCCCTCCTATAATGGAAAAGGTAAAAGAAATGGTAAAAAAAAATTAGTAATTTAATACTCGGTTTTAATTATTTTACTTATATGATAGGGTATTTTTTATGAGAACTATTGATGAAAAACAGATTAAAAAGATAAAAGAGTTTATTTTTAAAAATGGAAGACTCCTTGAAAGAAGATTAGTTTCATTTTTTTTTGAAAAGGGAAATAAAGATGACGTCATTAAGGCTTTAGTGGCATATCAGAATTTGGATGGAGGATTTGGTAATGGAATTGAACCAGATCTATTGTGTCCAGACAGTACTGCTATTGGTGCTGAAACTGCAATGTATATTCTTGATCTCTTGGGATATGTAAATAATGAAATCACAGATCATTTATTTAATTGGATTATTAAAGAACAGAATGAAGAAGGATATATTAACCATCCTCCTAAAAATTTGTATAATTATCCATTTCAAGAATGGTGGAGTAATCCTGATGATCTGAGAATATTTGCATTATCAGGCTTTCTTAAAAAGTGGGGATTAAAAGACGCTACTTTTTTTGAAAAAGTAAAATATTTTTATTCAAACAGCTCTCTTCCTAAAGAATTTACTTTTTATGAGTATCCCTATTTTATATATCTGAAATACCTAGGAGAAAACAAAGAGGAAAAAAAGATGCTACAACATATTATCAACCAATTCCCCAGTATTTTTGAAAAAAATAAAGAACATTATCCATTATTTGGTCGACATTGGTATCATGCTCTCGATATTGTGGATAAAAAAGTAGTAGAAAATGAAGCAGATAATTTTCTTAATGGTCTTAAAGACGATGGTGGTCTTAAAATAATCTATCAGAACTTTCCTTGGTGGAGACCAATATGGACTTTAGATGGATTGATTATCGCGAAAATATGGGGAATAATGGATTTTCAAAGTGATTAAAGTATGGTTATTTTACTTTAGCAAAAATGTCTTTATCATTATTTAATTCTTTTAATATCTTTTTTGCTTCTTTGTTTGATAATGAAAGAGAAATATCACTATTACGGCTCAATGAACCTATAAAAATCTGTTGATTATCGGCATAAATTACAATATTTTGACTAGCATATTCAGGATTAGCTCTAATAATTATTTTTTGTTTTATTACATCGATATTTAAATCGATTCTTTTATCTTTTTTCGCTCTACTTGAGGGAATTCCCCTTCCCTTTGAGGAATATTTAGAGCTTATTGGATTTACAACAACATCATTTCCAAAATTATAGATCTCAAATTCTAAGCGATCATTTTTAAAATCTCTTACTTCTACTACAGGTCTTGCTAAATCTTTATCTCTGAATCCATGAGGTACTTTGACAGTCATTTTTAATACAAAAACTTTTGAAATATCTCCACCTTCAATAAAAATAATGGTATCTAAAATTGAAGGGAGCATTCCAAGCTCTATCCGGCCGATAAATCTTTGAATAGCATCTATTGCTGAAGAAGAATGAACAACACCAACCATTCCAACTCCAGATAATCGAAAATCAGAATAAATTTGGAAATCTTTTGTGGTCCTAACTTCATCAAAAATAGTAAAATCTGGTCTTACAAGTAAAAGTATATCCGCTGAATTCTCAAGACTGCCCTCTAATTTGGTATATTGAGTTATTTCTGGTTCCACTTGTAAGTCTCTTACACTTTCTAGCGTTTTTATTACTTTTTCTTGTTTTAAGTAGTAATTTGCTAATGCTGCCGAAAAAGTTGATTTTCCTGCTCCTGGTGAGCCTGCTACAAGTATTCCCTCCGCTTTTTCCAATCTATTCTGTAATCTACTATCAATGGAATAATCAGATAGTTTTAAACTTACAAGAGGCCGTACTGCGGTAATTTCTACATCTTTTGAAAAAGGAGGACGGGTTATAACTATCCTAAAATCCCTCATTTGGGCAACTATAGCACCTTCTTTTTCAATTTCAATAAAAGAATGTTTATCTTCTCGTGTCACTTCTACAATCTCCATTGCAATATCTTCTATTAACTTATTTGAAGCTGGCTCATTACTGATTCTTTGTAAACGCCAATTTCCCGGAGAACCTCTTTTGGCATAAGGAGGAATATTTTGTTTTAGATGAACACTCATCGTTTCGTCATCGAAATATTCCAAAATCTTTAGAGAAATAGGTAAGAGCTCTTCCTTAGACTTTTTTTCCCAAGCAAAAAGAACTTCTAATCCTTCAAATTCTCCAACAACGCCTTGGATTCTGTCCGCGGTTATTAGTATAGCATTGTTCTGACGAGCTTCTTCTCTAATCAATGCATCAAGCTCACCGCCCCGAGCTAGCTTTATTTCCTCTCTCGTTGGCCGTCTCCCTACGATGAGCAAATTAATCATTTTTTCATTGTGAAGCTTACGTAATTCTTTTAATACATTTAATCCAAAAAACCCAATTTCTTTTTGGATATTAGTTCGGTATTCGACTTCTGCAACTACAATATTACAAATAATAATTTCTGGTTTTTCCCCTAGCTCTCCATCCTCAATTAAATTAAGGATTTGACCATTAAAAATTACAGACGTATCACATAAGAACTTATCTGATATCATCTAAATCGCCATTCTCTCCTTTATTTAGAATCTGGAATTTCTTTACGCTATAGTAGATGGGTTTAGAAAGTCTATCTACTGTAGCGACGATTAAATCCTTTCGAGAACTCATAGCAACTCTCGACATTTTATCTAGGTCTCTTAATTCAATAGGATTCCCTTCGAATACTGGAAATATTAAAAATTTCGCTGAATCCTTTTCAAAATCAGCCCCTCTTTTATATACGCGAAAATCTAAACCATCTCCATAACCCGTTCGAACGATATATCCTCTTTTTCTTAAATCCATATAAATTATGTACTTTTGCCAAAGTTTTTCATCATATTGAGTGAAATATGTCAATAGACCCTCAAAATCATATAAATTCTCATTTTTATCATTATCTTCCCAAACCAATATCCTATTCCTTTCACATAACAATAAAACTTCAACGGCATCAATAATTAAGATTTCTTGTCCGTTAGTATTTTTCTCTATTGAACCTATATAAGAAGTTGCATAAAATTCTTCGAACCCTTTTTTATCTGTAATAATAACTTTATCCTTTTCAATTGATCCTTCTACTTGAATTTTCTCAGGTTTCTCAGGTAAATCTTCCGTCATGTAATATTAAATAGGAATTAATTATAATTAATGAATTTATCCATGGTCTATTCTCTAACCGATAATTTAAAATGTTAAAAATAGTAAAATAAAAGACAAGGGTTCAAATATGTTTTCTTGTAAGGAACCATTTTATAACTAATCTTTTATAAGTGGAAGTGTAAAATAAAAAGTGCTTCCTTTATCCTTACCCTCAGATTCCATCCAAATTTTCCCACCATGGGATTCTACGATTCTTTTTGAAATGTATAAACCCAAACCTGTTCCATCGATTCCTAAATCAAGTCCTTGTCCATAACGTTCAATCTTTCCAAATTGCTTAAAGATTTTTCCTTTTTCTTCTTCAGTGAAACCTATTCCATTATCTTTAACTGATACTATTACAACATCATCTGCTAAATCTGTTTTTATATCTATCCATCCACGTGGAGGTGTGTATTTTATGGCATTCATCAATAAATTTGAAATTACATCATGAATTTCTTCTTTTTCAAACCGAGTTATTATCGAGTCGTGAATTTCTATATTAAATGAGTGTTCCCTTTTTGCGGCTAAAGGATGTAATTCATCTATGCAGTAATTAATTAAAAATGACAAATCTTCTTTTTCGATTTTTGGCTTTAAATCTGGTGATTCCAATTTAGATGTGTGTAAAAGGTTATTAATTATGTTTTGTAATCGTTCACACCCCTTATCAATTTCTTCTAATTTAGAAAGTATATCTGGATTTAATTCTTCTGAGTACATTGTCAAAATAAGATCTGCAAATCCCTTAATCGAAATTAACGGAGTTTTTAACTCATGAGAAGCTCTTCTTAAAAATTCGGTTTTCATTCTATTAACTTCTTTTAATTTTTGTTCCATTTGCTTAGTCTCTGTACTATCCCGTACAATTGCCCAAATTCTGTGTGGATCACTCTGTTCATCTTGTAAAATCCAAAATCTGATACTTACTGGTAAGATCTTACCATTTTTATGAATATATTCTTTTTCATAGACTTTACTTTCACCCGCAGATAAGTGAGTAAATAACATATTATCTTCAATTTCATGCCATTTTTTTGGAGTTACCTCAC
>JAHLWJ010000357.1 GCA_019057975.1 Promethearchaeota archaeon
GTAGGACATCCTCCCTACGCAGAATGGTTCTGCAAGAAACATTTTAAGAAGGCAAATGAGTTAAAACACTTGCCTATTGATAAAGCTTTAGAGCTTCTAATGCTTGAAGGGACCTAATTTTTTGATTTGATTTGTAAATTCAGTTATTACTTCAGCAAATCGCTTACCCTCAGAGGCGCTTACCCATTCCAAGCGTACCCGCTTTGGGTCTATACCTAATTGCTTGATTAAAATGGTATGCAATCTTTCGAATCTTTCTTTAGTGTACTCATTTCCAGAAATGTAATGACAATCGCCTATATGACATCCACTAACGAGAATTCCATCAGCACCATTCTTTAAAGCTTTAAGAACAAATGAAGGATCTACTCTTCCAGAACACATGACTCTTATTACTCTAATATTTGGAGGATATTGAAATCGTGAAACCCCTGCCAAATCTGCTCCTGCATAACTACACCAATTGCAACAAAAAACTAAAAGATGGGGTTCAAATCCTTCTTTGCTTTCTTTTAACTTTGATTTAGACATGATTTTTCACCTTAATAATTAATTTTCTACTTCCTCCTTTTCTAATAAATAAGAATCTATCATAGCTGAAATTTGGTCAAAATCATAATGTTTTACCATAATTGCTCCAACTGGACATGTAGCCGCGCAAGTTCCGCATCCTTTGCATAGTGCTGAATTAATGCTAGATTTTGTAACAACAATACTAATATCTTCAAATTCTTTAGTTGTTTCTATAAGTTCTATTGCTTTATATGGGCAAATTTCTTCACATTTACCACATCCTATGCATTTATCCGGGTTTACTTCAGCTACTAAACCCGAAGTTGTAATCTCCTTCGCGCTTAGAAATCTGCTTGCTCTTCCTGCTGCCCCATTCGCTTGAGAAATTGAGTCTTGAATGTTTTTTGGCCATTGTGCACATCCACATAAGAAGACACCATCAGTGGCAAAATCTAAAGGTCTTAATTTGACATGTGCTTCCAAGAAAAATCCTGTTCTATCTAAGGGAACCTTAAGCATCTTTGCTAATTCTTCTAAATTATCTGCAGGCACCATAGGAGTTGCTAAAACAATCATATCTGTGTCATATGCAATTTCATCCTGCAAATTTGTGTCAAATACTTTAATTCCGTATTTTCCTTGACTTTTCTTTTTAACTTCTGGTAAATTCTCTAAATCATATCTTAAGAACATCGCATCTTTTCTTCTATTTCGATAATATTCTTCAAATTCTTTTTTAGCCATTTGAAGATCCCTATAAAGTACGACGATTTCTAACTCTGGTCTTAATTGTTTTAAAATGCTAATGTTTTTAATTGAAGTCCCGCAACACACATTTGAACAGTAGGTTATTCCTTCTTTTTGTCTTGCATTAGTACATAAAATAAATGTTACTCGATTAACTTTATCAAGCCACGACTTGTCTGTATTTTGAAGTTTTTGTTCTAGTTCTAATTGAGTAACTACATCTTTATTTTTATTTCCATATTGAAATAATCCATGCGGTTTGAATTCCTGAGCTCCAGTGGCCACAATAATCGTCCCAATTTTCAATTCTTTGAGATCTTTTCCAGAATTGCTAATTGAAACCTCATAATTTCCAACAAAACCTTTAATGGAGTTTATTTTTGACTTTAGTAAGACTTCAATATTCTTATGGTTCTCAGTTTTTTCTGTAATTTCTTTTAAGAAGATTGAAGCATCCTCTTGAATAGGATATAATATATTTAAGTTATTTAGATTCCCACCCAATTTTTCTTCTTTTTCAACTAAATAAGTTTTAAACCCTTGATCTGCTAAATTTAAGGCTGCGGTCATACCTGAAACACCACCACCTATTATTAAGCCTGTTGGCGTGATTTCCAGTTTTTCTTCTGGTTGTGGTTTGATCAGTCGAGCTTTCGCTATTGCCATTCTCAATAAATCCTTGGACTTTTCTGTAGCTGCCTCCTTCTCCGTCATATGAACCCATGAGCATTGGTCGCGAATATTAACCATCTCGAATAAATACTTGTTCATTCCTGCTTCTTGACAAGTTTCCTGAAATAATGGTTCATGAGTTCGAGGTGTACATGATGCTACTATAAATCTATTCAAATCTTTTTCTAAAATCAATTCTTTAATTCTTTCTTGAGAATCAGGACTACAAGAATATAAATTATCTTCACAATGTACTACATTTGGTAATGTCTTGATATAATCTCTTACTTCAGGGACATCCACATATTTGCCTATATTAATCCCACAATGACAAATTAATACGCCAATTCTTGGTTCATCAGTGATCTTAACTTCTCTTTCAGCTATATCAAACACTTTATCTTTTACTTCAGTGAATTTTACAGAATTTAGTAAAGTTGCTACTTGGGAAGCTACCCCACTAGCATCTGCTACAGTTTCTGGTATATCCATAGGGCCTTGAGCAAATCCACATAAGAAAATACCCTCTTTTGAAGATAAAGACTTATTAAAATAAGATTTTTCTTTATAGAAATCATAATGATCTAATTCAATATTTAGAATCTTCGATAATTCATGAGCACTCTTTGATGGTACTAAAGGGGTAGCTAATACTACTAAATTAGCTCTGAAATCTTTAAATTCTCCAGTTTTTAAATCTTCATAATGAATAATTAAATCATTTGTCTCAGGATCTTCTCCAATTGTGCTTATCTTTGTTTGGAAATATTTTACACCATATTCATCTTGAGCTCTTTGGGTAAATTCATAGAAATTTTTACCATAAGCCCGTATATCATGTCTAAATACAAAACATTGAGAGTGTTCAGAATGTTCTTTCGTTATTATAGCCTCTTTAGCCGTGTACATACAGCAAACTGATGAACAATATGGGACATTTTCATGTAAATCTCTTGATCCTGCACATTGAATAAATGCTATTATTTCGGGTTCTTCTTCATCGCTTGGACGCAAAACATGCCCTCCAAATGGACCACTTGCACAAAGTATTCGTTCGTATTCAAGTGCATTTACAACATTTTGGTGATGATACCCCCATCGAGAAGATAATTCTTCTGCAAACATTTCAAACCCAGTTGCGACGACAATTGCACCAACTTTGATTTCAATATCTTGAGGTTGTTGTTCATAATCTATCGCTTCTGCTTCGCATACTTTTTCACAGACACCACATACCCCTTTAGTGAACTTTAAACATAACTCAGGGTCGATTAAATAAATCGGAGGTACAGCTTGGGGAAAGGGAATATATACTGATTTTCTTTTTCCTAAATTCATATCAAAAATATTTCCTACTTCAATTTTGGGGCATTTCGTAGCACAGTCTCCACATCCCTTACACTTCGTTTCATCAATATACCGAGGTTTTTTTAAAATTGTGACTGTGAAATCTCCTGGTTCTCCTTCTACTTTTTTGACCTCATGATAGGTCATTAATTCTATATTAGGATTTCGGAATACTTCAACCATTTTAGGCGCCAATATACAGAGAGAACAGTCATTTGTAGGAAAGGTTTTATCCAATTGAGCCATTCTCCCACCTATTGACGGTGTTCTTTCCACTAAATAAACTTTAAGACCTAATTCAGTAAGATCCAATGATGTTTGAATTCCAGCAATTCCTCCACCAATAACTAAAACTGAACCTTCCATTATTTTTCTTCCTCCACTTTTTCCTTAGGATCTACTATACTTATTAAGTTCACTAAGAACTCTGAAAAATCTACAATTTCTATTGAAGAAATATCTTCATAATCATTTTGTAAACAAGATAAATGTATTTTACATTTTGGGCACGATGTAACCATTATTTCACCTGCATCTTTTGCTTCTAAGAGTCTTTTATATCGTAATGCTTTCGAGCGATCATTACAGTTCATCCAAGAACTCACACCACAGCATAAAGCATCGGTTTTATTATGCGCCATTTCATTAAACTTATATCCCAATTTCCTTAAATGTGAAAAAATTTCACGTACGTTTTCTATGATATTACTATCTTTGGGTAAAAACCTACTTAAACGACAGGGATCATGGTATGTAAAAGGAATTAGTTCTTCTTGCATACTTGGATTCTTAAATTCGATCTTATTATTTTTCCAGTTCTCATAAATATATTCAATTAAATGCTTAACAATGAATTTCTGATTAAAATCTTCAAATAAATCTTGATAATCCACTTTTAATGTTCGATAGCATTCAGCACAAGCAGTGATAATTGTTGTAGCTCCTGTTTCTTCAATTCTTTGAATATTCTTTTTTGCTAAATCAATAAAAACATTAAGTTTTCCTTGACCCCAATACAAATCATGTCCGCAACAAATCTCGTCTTTAAGAACTACAATCGGTTCTTTTTCAATTCGACATAGAATTTTCAAAGTACTTTCTGCTATAGAATCTGAATTTTCGAACTCAAAATTAAAGTATGGTAAACATCCAACATAATAAAGAATATTTCCCTGATTTGACGTTTTGCATTCTTTAGGAATCCATTCAAGAGATCTTTCTGGCTTTATATGTGGTTCACTCATAATTTCTGAAATGGTTGTATATACCCCTTTATGAGCAATATAGTCGTCAGGATTTTGGCCTTTGGTAGTTCTCATTTTATACTTTGCCATTCTAACAATATCTGCGAAATTTATTCCCTCAGGACAATTCTGAAGACAGCTATTACATGTAAGGCAATCCCATAAAATACCACTATCAATAATTTTATCCTCAAAACCCTCTAAAATCATTTGGATTATTCTACTTGGTTCAAAACTTTGAACCCGACTAAGTTGGCATACACCACTACAACGAACGCATTGATAACATCGATATAATAATTTTCTTATATCTGGTTCATAAATTTTTTCAAGA
>JAHLWJ010000358.1 GCA_019057975.1 Promethearchaeota archaeon
AAGAGGATTTGAAGCGATCTAAAAAGTTATTTGAAGAAATTAAGTAATGAAGAAATTAATTAGAAAACAAAACAGTATTTTGAGTAATATCTTCAACAAAATTCTATAACAAAAATTCTATAAAATTAACTACATTAATCTTATCATCTAATAATCAAGAGAATCTGAGTTCCTGAGAGTGCTACAATTGAAAGGAACATACCGTTAATTGTTATTGAAATAGTAACTTTACCTGTTTTATTACTAAAGGTATAAGAAAATTATTATTATATACTAGAATAAAAATTATATAAGTATAAAATCTATTCATATTATAGCAAAATGGTAGAGAAAATAACAATTAAACTACCAGCTGACCTTCTTGAGTTAACTGGTCTTAGTTCTAAAAATTTGGAAGAAAAAAGTCTTCTAATATGGATATTAAATATTTATGCAGAGGGAAAGATAACGCTTTCCAAAGCGGCTAATCTATTGAATATGAAAGTCGATAAATTTTTATCAGAATTTCATAAGCGTCATTTTAAACATATTGGCGGGCCTGAATCCGTAGAGGAAGCTCAAAAGGAGTACGATTTAGTTCAGAAATTAACAAATGACGAGTAATATGCATGATTATCTTCGATAATAGTGTATTAAGCGCATTTAGACGTCTTAAACTCCTTTCTAATTTAAATAAATTAATATCCTCTGCAATAATCTCTAAAGAAGTTTTCAATGAATATTCAAAACAGTGGCAGAAGAAAATTCCAAATTGGATCGAAATTAAGCAACCCAGTGACGATATAATACTGGAATCAAGTCCCGTATCATTAAGTATAGCGGACCTAAGTCTTATAAGATTAGCTTTAGAACATAAAATTCCTATCGCAACAGATGATAAACCCTTACGTCAATTTGCCAAGAATTTAGGTATTTCAATTGTAGGATCTCTTAGTTTATTAAAATCACTTTATCAAAGTAAGATTATTAAAACAAGAGAAGAATATTTATCGTTTTTAGAATCTCTTCAAGAAGATATTTTTATTTCTGACGAGCTCATGAAGTGGGCATTAGAAGAGCCTTGATTTACTATTGTTTCTTATATTATCCTGCTCGGGTGGATAAGTCCAGAGTTAATCTCGGTATTAATTCTTCAATATTCATTTGAACGAGATCATTAAGATTTAACTTCCTTTCTGTAAAATTTAAAATTTCTACTCCTACAATATACTCATTCTTACCATAATCGATTATAATTCCTTCTGCTATTTCATCTGAATTTGAGATTTTTTCACTTGAAAATCGAATGTAGAGAGCATTTGCTATCTTATCAAAAGAGAAATTCATGGTTACTATAAAGGAGTATTTAATTAAATACTTATTGTATCATAATCAGATTAAATTGAGGTTAGATTTATTTTCATTCTCGGTTATTTCGCGAAAACGTAATCCAAAGTCAGTTGTTTTCTGATTTTGCTTAAAAATTTAGCAAGATCTTAAACAATTTAAAAATCTAATTTTTACTTCTCCAAAGGAGAGAATCCGTTTTTAATAAGACATAATTTGATAACTGTTTTATATCTAAAAAAGTATAAACTACATCTTATTTATGTCTTAAACTTCTTAGTAAGAATATTAAGAAAATCAAATGTTATGTTTTCTTTAGTTGAAATATCTTATTTTTTATTAATTTAAGGATTATTTTGAAATCTTTAGTTTGAAAACCTTTTTTTGTTGACAATAAATTTAAAACATAGAAATAATCGGTATTATTAGCCTTCATTATTGATACGGCTCTTGTAATCATAGATTTTTCATCCGAACTAGTCTTGACTTGGTGTTCAATTACTTTTAAGGGGGATCTAAGAGAAGTTTCTAAATGTTCTTCGAGCAATTCTTTAATACCTCTAAATGGATCAAGGTCTCCATCAAATTTTGAGATTGCGCTACTGAACTTTTTCTCAATTTCACGAGATAAAATTTTGATAGAATCTAAAAAATCATGAGAAGGGTTATCTTTCATGAGAAGCATTATTCTAAAATTCTTAAATTCTGACATTAAGATCTTTAAATTCATATAATCTAATTTAATAGTTTGAGTTTGTTCTTCTGAATCAGTTAATTCAATTCCAAAACTCCGTATTGCTTGCAAGAAACTTGAGATTAGAGAACTATCAAATTTTTTCCCGCCATATAGTTGGTCGAAAATAGTCAATCCAGATTCTTTATCTGATATAATAAAATAATCTAAATTTAACATGTCCCTGTATTTATTAAATATTCTCTGTTGATGTTCTTTACGAATACTTCTGGATCTCTTAACAAGTTTATATGAAGCAAACCCCGTAGTTGAAATAATGGCTATTCCGATAAGTATATTCATAATCAACATTGGATCTAGAGTAAATGGAATGATTATGTCAAAGGCTTGTGATTGAATTCCTGCATCTGTATTATTATTCCAATAGATTTTAATAGTATATAATCCCTCGCGTGAATTTGAGGGAATTTTGTATGAAAAAATTGTTTTTTCTGATTGAACTTCTTTCACAATAGGTTCTTCAAAACCGTAATTTAAGGGATTAATTAGATCGAAAGTAACATTTCCTTCGTCAATAGACGT
The DNA here is from genome assembly GCA_019057975.1 of Promethearchaeota archaeon. Next base: position 2,603 of record JAHLWJ010000358.1, read on the forward strand.
AAAAACCGAGAATTGTAATTCTTGTCCAGGTTTCCATTTTAACTCATTAAGAACCAAATCAAAATTGATATTTGGTGAATATGCAACAATTTTCCAATCCGCTCCATCTTTAATTGTAGCGTTATGTATAACGATGTATCTTTTATCCCAATTAATAGTAGTATTTGAAGTTATATTTTCCCATTCTGTACTTAAATTTCGGTAAACAGTTAAATTGAACCAACTTTTTGGAAAGTTAAATTGTATAGAATAATTCGGTGAATTTCTGGAAAATATGGGAAAAAGGGTCCATTCATTATCGTAGTTTTCTCTAATAATTGCAGAACTTCTCGTTGAAAATTCATTTGTTAAATGAATAGTATAATTATAATTGAAATTTAATTCTATAGTCTGATTAATTTGGAAAGGAATATATACATTAGTACTGCCGATAACATGAGAGATATTTGCGATCTCTAAAACCCCAGTTCCCATTTTTGGTCCGTTAATTATTTTGTAAGTCTCACCATTAAATTCAGAGGTCATATTTATATCCTCAGGATTGTACATTCTTTCAACTCTCTGATTCAATTTAAATAAAAAGCTTGTATTCACGATCCCGGTACTCCAGGAAGTTATATAAGATGACGTATATAGATATGGAATTTGAGGATTCAAGGTGTTCTTCTGCCAATAATATTTTGCTAGATAATTTTGAGGTAAATTAGTTCCGTTCATAACTAATGAATAATTCCCAATTGGAAGTGTAATTGGATCTGATGAAAAATCTTGATAATACCAATCCAAATTGGTAGAAATATTCAAATCGATAGATCTATAGATTGTATTATTAGGACTATAATTACTTTCATCAAATCCTTGTATTTGGAATTTAATAATCTCAGTTGCTTCTACAGTTTTATATCCTTTTATAAAAACACCATATATTTCTGTAGGTTCTAAAATTTCAAGTTGTGTTCCTAGCGCAAATGTCCTAAACATAGAATTTCTATTCCATAACATTTCTAATCCTGTTTCTATGTCTTCAATTATGTTAATTTCACTGCTTAAGCTTATATCCGAAATATTCATTTGTATATGTGTAACAGACCAATTTGACTCTGGTAGTTGAATATTGATTGAACTTATATTATCTTTTGTTCCTTTTATTTCTGAGTATTCTAAAAATTTAAAACTTGGATGAACTATATGAGACTCTGTATATAATTGAGCATGAGATAGATGTACAATTTGAAACAGACTCAATACTAAAATCGATAATACTGACACAGATAGACAAGATATTTTTTTATATTTTTTCATTCCTCTACAAAAATACAATTACTCCCTTATTGAAATGAATGCATTTTTTATTGCCTTTTTAGTACCTTAAATACCTGATCAAATAGTCTTAATACCAGCATAAAAATCTTTGTCAAGAATGTCAAAAAAAAAAGTATATCAATAATTGATTTGAGGAACACTTAATCGAGTATTGTTTTATGTTAGATCCTAAAGGGATTTATAATTTGAATCTTTACTCGAGTGTCGCTAAAGCTAAAAGTAGGGATTATAAGAGTAAGCTAGCTATTGAACCCTCTGAAAATGGAAGTATTTTCACAGCAACTCTAGACTTTCACATAGGCAAATTACTTTCGAAACTTGCTAGGAAGACAGTGCAACAAATATCCCAACACATGATTGAAGAAGGACAAAATTTGAAAAAGATTTTAGTAATATTAAGGGTATTGAATAATATCAATAAATTTATATGCTAGCATTGCTATTAATACTTTAATGAGACTTTATGTTTATGATGCATGTGCTCTAATTTATTTAACAAAGATCAAAGTTAAAGAAAAATTACCATTATTAGGATCAGTTTTAGTCAGTCCTATAGTTAAAAACGAATTAATTGCAGATATAGAAAGGTTTTCAGATGCTAAACTACTAAAAAAAAATTTAGATAATAAGTTAATTGAAGAAAGAAAGGTAAAGTTGAATAATGTTAATTTTGCTAAAAATCTAGGGAAAGGTGAAAACGAAACCATTGTAATTTGTATAAGAAACGAAGGAATCCCTGTAACAGACGACTCACAAGCTATTAATTATGCCTTGAACTGTGGCTTAGAACCGAAAACATCAGAATTAATCTTATTAGAATTATTAAAACAACAAATTATTAGTTATGAGGAGTTTCAAACAATGTTTGAAGAGTTAGTACACATTAAATCATTAAAACATGAAGTTATATTATTTTTTAAAAATAAAG
>JAHLWJ010000359.1 GCA_019057975.1 Promethearchaeota archaeon
AATCGCAATGATAAAGATCAGATAGAAGAAAATAAAAAAAAGCATTTCGGGACCTGTGAGGAGATAATTCAGTAAATAAGCAAGCAGAATTCCCGATGTACAAGCCATACCCTGACCTCCACGAAATCTAATGTAAAAAGGAAACACATGCCCCACGATAGCGGCAAGACCGCTTATTTGTGCAAAAACAAAATCCGCACCTAAAATTAATGCTATATAAATTACTATTATACCTTTGAAAAAATCAAAAATACCTGTCGGTATTGCATATTTAATGCCTAAACTATTGTAAGTGTTTACTGTCCCGGCTATACCATCACCTTTATCTCTTATGTCAAAATTTTTGAATCTACCAAAAATATAAGCCGGATTTATTGAACCAATGAGGTAACCAATAGCAATAACGAATATATTTATTAAAATTGTAATATCTCCCATTTTCATTCACTTCATGATATTGAATTTAACAAAATTGTACGTGCGATCTCTATTATTATTAGCTTCTATATAAAAATATGTGCCAAAATCCACCTATATAAGATACAAAACCGAAAATTAAGAGGATACTCTGTTAAATCAATATTTATAACTGATAAACCAGATGGAAAAAAAAAGAGATTACTGATGGAGATACATAAATCTTTCCATATAAAACAAAAATATTTGATTATAATGACCCGAAAAATAAAAATCGCTCGTGTGTCCTCCTAAGAGCATCCAAATAATGGCACAGTTACCATTTCCTTTAGTTAGATATGTAGCCCTGAAATTTCGACTAATACCAAAATAAGTTAGAACATCGTGCGTACCTTGAAAAATTAAACAAGGTGGGCTTTCAGATCCAATTAATTTTTCGGGATTTGTGAATTCTTCGCGTCCGTCTATTCCAAAATGGACCATTTGACCGTTTGAAGGATAGAATGGGATTATTCCTTTTATTGTAATATTTTGACTAAAAAGATTTGAATAGTTTCCACTTGTTAAAGCTAATCCTGCTGCACTAGCAAGATGTCCTCCAGATGAACTACCACTGATAAAGACAGAATCTACATTAGCACCATATAATTGGGCATTTTCAGTTAAATACTTCGTGAATTCACCGATGTGTCTAACCATATCGTCGATATTAAAATCGCCTTTATTGTAACTAGGTGTACTAAGATCCATAGCAGCGATAGGCGAATCGTATAATCCATATTGAATGTCAAATACAATATATCCTTGAGCTGCAAAATACTTATTCATTTGTGCCATGTTCGATCCACCCTTATCACCCGAAACCCACCCGCCGCCATGAATTCGAATCAGCGTGGAATTCTGCCCGGGAAGACCTTCACCTCTCTTTAATGGCATATATACATCAAAATACAATTTGATACTTTCGTTATCATAAAATAATACATTTTCTATAACATTACAATCTTTAGGAGGTGTTCCTAGATAATATCCCGCTGTCGAAAATGAAGTTTGTAAAAAGTATTCATTCGTTTCTATTGGAATTTCTGACTGCCAATTTAGACCAAAAGCTTCTGTAAAATCTGCTTCGGCACTTATTACATTAATATTGCTTATAAAAAAAGGCGTGAGTAATGAAAATGAAATTAGTAACCCTGTAAGCGATACTCTACGGAACTTTTTTCTACTCCATTTTCCTTTTTTTATCTTTAACAGAATGATAGTGTTCGCTAAAAAAATAAACGATAAAAACACTCCATACTGAGAGGAGAAAAAAGCAATTTGGGTAGTTACAAACTCAAACACACCAAACAGTGTGATGAAAGCACAAAATGCACCAATACATAAACCAATCCAAGTTGTAATTATTATAATTTTCCTTACTATTTCCTTAAATCTTAAAATTTTTATGTATTTACCTCCTTCTCTTCTGGTTTCTCTGCCCCAAAACTCTGGATTCTTTCTTGCTAAGAAATCAATCATAACCAAGGTAATTCCAAATGTTAGAATTCCAAAGTATGATAAATGATTCAATGCGTATCCTCCCAAAAAAGAGTTAGAAATTGTAGTAGAGCTTAATAAATTGCCTTGCATCATTCCCCACATACCCAAAATAATAAAGACTAAAAAGATATAGCAGAATACATGGAATCTATATCCAAATTTGCTCTTTTTATTTACATTCACCAAATTAAGGTAAATTAACAGCAAATTTTCAAAAAGAGTAATTGTTAATACTATCCCAAATATGTCCCAAAGTGGCAAATATTCAGACGTGGCTAAATATAAAATACCAGATATAATACAAAACAAATTTAAAAAAAATAAGGAATAACTAACGCTCTTGATTGTAATAAATCCTTTAAATTTCCGCACAATATACTTTATGTTCAATACAACCGCTTACTTTAATGTAACATCTTATTTAGGACTCGTATACCTTATCAGTCAATCTTATAATGATATCTTAACTCGATGATTTAAACCCTTAATATTAATTAGAATAAAAAATAAACGCAAATTAAATAGATCCATAATTTGTCTTATTTGTTCTAAAAAGGATTACAATACGAATATGTAAAAGTTTATATATAATAAATTATGCATTTGAACACAAATTAATGCTATTCAATGTTAACTGTCTTTAAATGACCAAAAATCAGATGTAATTTATTGATAAAAATAAGAAAAAAGGAAGATAAAAAAATATTAAAGCTCGGTAAGCAAAGATATATATTTTTATATTTAATAATAACGTCACTGGCTTATCGATTCGATTTAAAATCAAAATTACATAGATTAGTTAAATAGCATTCCAAATGAGATCAAATGATTGTGTTACCGGTCCAAAATATTGTCCTAAATGTAGTGCTGAACTTGATTCCAGAGCGAAAATATGTAAATTTTGCGATTTCAACTTAGAAATTAATAGTAATAGAAAATATTTCTCTCGAGGAAAAAAATCGACATTAAAAACCACTTCTGGTTAATTTATCGATATAATTCGGATTAAGAAAAACTGGAAAAAGATATGTTCACTACTCTATGCAATAAATAGTAAAATTGCAGATTGTAAAAATATAAAAGAAAAAAAATAGAAAATTAAAAATAATCGTTCTGGTTGACCAGAATCACGAAATCTCTTATGCGAGCTTCATTCTAATCTGTTTGGAGCGACTTCTCAGAGTTACCTCTGTAACTTTAGCCACGGAACTTACTTCTGCTTGTGTTTTCCGGCAGTTACTTGATTTGGCTGCCATATATATTACACTTGCCGCTAAACCCTTTGGGTCTTTTCCTGTTCTTAATAGTCCGTTTCTTGAAGCTACTGAGAGCATGTCGATTGCTTTCTTTTGGACTTCCATCGGTAAACCTAAATCGTTGCCGAATCGGAATACTAATTGTTCGGCTGTGATTGGTTTATACCTTAGTTTAAGCTCTGGAAGCACTTCCTTTACAATCATCCCTAAGCTTCTGTGGACGGTTCTTCGTGGAGTCATGGATGCATCGCACACTTCTTCCAGTAAACGTGGAAACTCGTGAACTCTGATTGCAGCATAAAGTGAAGCCGCAATAAACCCATCGATTGATCGTCCCATAGTTAATTTTTTCCGAGCTACAACACTATAAATTTTCCAGGCAGTTTCTTTAATATATTCTGGAATATTTAGTTTGGATGTAAGCATCTTTAATTTTGGTTTTGCTTCCCAAAAATTTCTTTCTATACTGGAAATTAAGGAATTTTGAATTTTAGAGAGTCGAGAGAACAGAGTCTTTCCTTTTGCGTTAATCAATCGACCCTTTGAATCAATTTTACTGTTTGGGAGCATAGTACGCGGACCAAACTCCCTCCATCTCGGTTCAGTTCGACGACGCTTGTTCACTTCTTCTACGGTGTAAGCGCGCCTTTCATTCCCAACCATATTACGACTTTGAATCATTCCACAATTTAAACAGACAACATCGCCATCTTTAGATTCAACAGAAGGATTTTCACAGCATTCCCCAACCGGGGTTTCCTCATTTGAATCATCCTTCGTTGATCGTAGGCGGTCTCGATATGACATTTTTTTTTTCACTTTTTTTGTTACAAATTTGTTTAATAATGATTATTCAATATTATTATAAACGCTAATTTTCGAACTTAATCTTGATCCTTTTTAATTATAAGTTTTTTTTGAAAAAATTTGTAAATATTACTACAAATAATCTATTATTATTATATTAGTATAAGTAATGTAACGCCACTATTTAAAAATGTTTTTGTCCACGCTTGTGATATGTCCCAGAACAAACTTTCTGTAAGATTTGCGGGTATATTATGGGAAAAGTCAGCTTATTTTTTATAAGTTAATGGTTTAGGATTTTACCGTCACGTTATTATTGGAGATCTCTTATATGATATTATCGCAAATTACACTATTACTTAATTTTATTGTCTACTTGTAGGGGTAAATCTCCAGATTCTCTGCAAATTTATTCCTCAGTTTTATTAAAATTGAGTAATTTTTCTGCTATTTTTTGGAAAGCTATCTCTACATTATAGCCAGTTAAAGCAGAGATTTCAAGATATTCAAGGTCTAAAGCGTATGAGAGCCTTACTGCGTCAATCTCGCTTACAATTCTTTTTTTAACCAAATCGTTTTTATTACCAATAAGATAACCATTCAGTGCTTTCTTATCTTTCATGTAATTTTTTATATCTTGGTACCATTTTGAAACATTAGCAAAAGACATTGGATTCGTCAAATCAAAAACTACTAGTAGGATGTTCGCGCCCTCGTAAAATTTCTTTCTTATGACTTCAAACTTGGTTTGGCCCCCAATATCCCACAACACTAATTCTACAATGATAGAATCTATGTTAAAGATTTTTTGGGTAATATTTAG
>JAHLWJ010000360.1 GCA_019057975.1 Promethearchaeota archaeon
TTAAAATCAAATTGGATAACTACAGGTCCAAAAATGAGATTTTTTGAAGACAAATTCAAATCTTTTATTGGGTCAAAATATGCCATCGCAGTAAATTCTGGAACCGCAGCATTACATATTTCTACTTCAAGTATTAATATTCAACCTGGAGATGAAGTAATAACTACTCCTTTCACATTTGTTGCATCTGCAAATTGTGTTGTATATCGAGGTGGTATTCCAATTTTTGCAGATATTAAAAAAGATACCTATAATATTGACCCAAGTGAAATTAAGAGAAAATTAACACCAAAAACTAAAGCTATAATACCAGTTCATTTTGCAGGTCAACCGTGTGACATGGATGAAATTATCGAGATTGCAAATGAGAATAATTTATTTATAATTGAAGATGCGGCTCATGCTATTGATGCAGAATATAAAAATAAGAAGATTGGAAATATTAGTGATTTAACTACATTTAGTTTTCATCCAGTAAAAAATATCACCACAGCAGAAGGTGGAATGGTAACCACTAATGATGATGAATTATATAATAAACTCCTAATGTTTAGAACTCATGGAATTTCAAAAGATGCTGTAAAAAGATTTGGAAAATCTGGTGATTTTTATTATGATATGCAATACCTAGGATTTAGATACAACTTAAGCGAACTACATGCTTCGCTTGGTATACATCAATTAAACAAATTAGAAGCTTTTCAAAAAAGAAGAAGAAAAATCACGAAAATTTACAATCAGGAGTTAAAAAACATCAAGGAAATTACCATACCTTACGTTAAAAGTGATATAAAGCATTCCTGGCATTTATATGTGATTCAAGTAGACATTGATAAATTAAAGGTAGATCGTGATTATATCTTTAGAGCATTAAGGGAAGAGAACATTGGAGTTAATGTACACTATATTCCAGTACATTATCACTCTTATTATCAAACCAAATTCAGACTAAAAAAAGGGATTTTACCTAATGTAGAAAGGCTGTTCCCAAGAATCATTACCATTCCATTATTTCATAAAATGAGCGATGATGATGTATATGATGTTATAAATGCATTAGAAAAAGTAATAAAATATTATAGAAAATAATTATTCAAATTTTATAATTTCAAAGTTAAAATTATCCTTTAAATCGTTCCATTCTTCCTTTAAAATTCCCATACATACAATATCATGAAATTTATTATCTTTATATATGTGTTTTCGAAAATTTCCTTCAATTTTAGAGCCATATTTTTGGTGAATTTTAATTACAAGTTCATTAAAAGTGAAGACTTCACCACATAGTTTATTTAAGAATAATACTTCGAAAACATAATTTAAGATATTTAGTTCAATTAATCTTCCTATTCCTTTTCCTCTTACAGACGGATGAGCTAAATAGCATCCCCAATAACATCTTTTGTTTCTCATATCAATATTATACAGATTAACAACGCCAACATAATTATCATCAACCTTGATAATCCAATATTTTCTCGTGGGATCATCTTTAATTCTTTGAAACCATTTTTTTTGATGATCTTTTGTAATATAGTCATTAGTATACATATATTTACTAATTTCTGGGCTATTTCTCCAATTCCTAATCATTTCTAAATTTTCTTTCTTAATCTTACAAAATTTTACTCTCATTTTTTATTTACTCTAAATACTATATTCTACTTTTTTAATTAGAAAATCAATGATTTTTCTACTTCCATCAGGTTTTATTATTCTCTGACTTCTTTTTATCATTTTTTTCCTTAATTCTTGATTCTTTAAATTATGTATATTTTTTTTAATATTATCAAAAAGATTTTTATCCTCCCACCACCCCGCGTAATAGTTTAATCCTAACTCATCACATATTTTTACGCTATGAATTTGGTTTTTTGACACTGCAACAGTTATAGCAGGAACACCTACACAAGCTAATTCATAAACTGTTTGACCTCCTGCTGTAATAGCAATATCAGCATCTATCATTTCTTCTTTCATAGTTTTGGTTGAAGGGAAATAGATTAATTTAGAGGCTTCATTTGAAACCACTTCAATTTGAGCGATATTTTTAAAACTTTTACCAATAACTATTTTTTTAATAATATTTGAAAATTCATTATTAAGTAATTTTATAACATTTGGAGTTAGATTTCTAATATCACTTCCCCCAAAGGTTATTAGTATTTTATCTAATCCAATATTTGCAATTTTTGTAGGAATGGTCCAAAATTCCTTTTTTAACATGCTATATTTTGGACCTAATAAATAATCTATATTGGGATTATTAGGATAATTTAATTTTTTTGCATGGATACTTCCATTAATAACAACGCCTGGAGGATAATTCAATCTCATAGTATCATCAATATAAGCAGCAACTTTTACATTTTGCGCAATTTTTTTATAAATTGAAAGATCAGCAAGATAAGAATCAATTATCGCAATGTCATAATCCTTTATATCTTTGAAGAGAGTAATTTCATTTTTTATCCAATCTAAAACTAAAAAATTTGTGTTATTCATAAAGTTAGAGATTTTTTCATCAGTATTAATAAGAAAATTTGGACTAATCCCTTTTTCTTTAAAAGCTTGATAGAGTGAAATACACCGCGAAATATGACCAAAACCTATTTCCGCACTACCTTCAGTAATGAGAGCAACTTTCATTGGAATCTTTTGAAATTCTTTATAAATTTGATCTACTTTATTCTAAGAGAGAATAGGTATTATTCTTTAATTCTATACCATATCCCAAGTAATCCATTGATCTTCCTCAATATCTACTTTAGCTTTTCTCCCTTTGATTAAATTAATGAATTTTGGTTGAATACCATATCCAGGTCTTTTTACAATTAGCATATCTTTTGATATTATTGTTCCTTTTGGTATATCTTGAGCTGCCAAAATACTTCTTCTACCTTTTTCAAAATTTTCTGCCAATTCTAGTTTGTGTGGTTCTTTAATACCTGATCCCATTGCACTTTCAATTTCTCTTATTTTTGTAACTAATTCCTTTAGCTCCTGAGGTTCAATAGCAAATGCATGATCCGGCCCCCTATCTGATTTGTCTAACGTAAAATGTTTCTCAATAACATTAGCTCCCATTGAAACGGCTGCTAATGAAATATGGATTCCTAAAGTATGATCAGAAAAGCCTACGGGAAATTTAAATGTTTCTTTCAATGTTTGCATTGCTTTAAGATTAACAGCCTCGATCGGAGTGGGGTATAATGTATTACAATGTAAGAGAATTATTTTATCATTATCATTTTTTAAAATGACTCTAACAGCATCTTCAATGTCCGCTAAATAAGACATTCCAGTAGATAAAACAATTGATTTTTGCTTTTTTGCTATATATTCAATTAGTTCTAAATCAACTATTTCTGGTGAAGCAATTTTATAAAATAGAACATCAATTTCGTCTAAAAGATCGACTGCGTCATAATCAAATGGGGATGAGGTAAAATCAATATTATTTTCATTTGCTATGTCGTTTAACAGAGGAAGCCAATCTCTCGGATGTTGATATTTTCTAATAAGATCAAAAGGATTCAAATCATCTGTAGAAAATGTTGGGGTTTTTTTAGAATATAATTTTTCTGCTGTATATGTTTGAAACTTGATTGCATCTGCCCCATTTTTTGCTGCGGAAATGATTAGTTCTTTAGCTTGGTTAAAATCCCCATTATGATTAGCACCAACATCCATTACGATATAACAAGGATAACCTTCACCTATTAACCGATGTTTTGTGATATTTATTTTCAATTCATTATATTGCTCTTAATTTTGATTCTTATTAAATAAATATCGTACATTACTATAAATAATTAAGTATTTATTATTATTATTTAAATCAAAATAAAATATTTGGTATTATGAAGAAATTGGCAATAATTATTCAAGCTAGGATGGGTTCAACTCGATTACCTAATAAAGTACTTGCAGAAATTGAAGGTAAACCTATGTTATGGCATACTATAAATCGTTTAAAATTTTCTAAGACATCTCCAGATATTATAATAGCGACCACTGATGCAGAAAAAGATAAAAAGATAGTAGAGTTAGCAAAAAATTTAAATCTTCAATATTTTGCTGGAAGTATTCATGACGTATTGGATCGATATTATCAAACAGCACTTCATTTTAACATTGAGATTATTGCTAGAATTACAAGTGATTGTCCACTTATTGATCCATATGTTTTTGATAAAGTTGTAAAAGAATTTTTAAATGGAAATTATGATTACATTTGTAATACGAATCCACCTACGTTTCCTGATGGCCTTGATGTGGAAATCTTTACTTTTGAAGCTCTAGAGAAAGCTTGGAAAGAAGCAAGACTCACATCTGAAAGGGAACATGTAACTGCCTATATATATAAAAATCCAAATCTTTTCCAATTAGGAAATGTTTCCAATGATATTGATTACTCATATCTGAGATGGACTGTAGATGAGAAAGAGGATCTTAAATTTGTAAGAGAAATTTATAAACATTTATATCAACAAAAAAAGATTTTCTTAATGGACGATATTTTGAAGTTATTAAAAGAAAAACCAAGATTAATGGAAATAAATTCAAAATTTTCTAGAAATGAAGGATATATCAAATCTCTTCAAAAAGATCGAATTGTAAAATAAGAATTTTTTTAAAGAATCTTTATGTTAATCGTTGGAAACCGGTATGGGCAATGGGTCCTTCTAGTAAATCCTTTACCTTTTCTTCTTCTATAGCTCTCTTGATAATCCCAAATACTTCATCAACATTTCTTAGATAATTTTCTACAATTTCTTCAGTATGGGAATAACTTACATAAACACTCAAAGAAGCAAGATAACCTCTTTTTAACAT
>JAHLWJ010000361.1 GCA_019057975.1 Promethearchaeota archaeon
TATCTTCAGGAACATCTATTCCAGGGATTTCACCTCCTGCTAATTCCTCTGGTGATGCCCATTCTGGTACGATTTCTGGATCTGGTTCTTGATCTGGTTCCTCAGTAGGTTCATTTTCTGGTTGTTGCTCAGCGGGGGATAAGACTGTTTCTGTTCCTTCTCTACCAATATTAGATTCATAATCATTTTCATTATCACTATCAGAGGGTTGGCTTTCTGGTGTAAAACTATCATTTTGCCAATCATAATCTTCATTTGGATCGAAATTATCTTCCCAATTATAATCTTCATCTGGATCGAAATTATCTTCCCAATTATAATCTTCATCCGGATCATAGTCACTCCCCCAATCGTAATCCTCATCAGGATCAAATTCTTCATCATCAAATTCTTCATCTGGATCAGTATCCGGATTATGTTCGGGCTCATCCTCATCGTATTCATCACCGGATTCACTAATAGATAATCTCCTCTAAGATTATAATTATAAGAGCAATTTTTATTCAATTTTTTTCTTTAAGTTTTGAGGAGTCCCCATCTAATTTATCCATTATTAAATTAGAGTCTAATTTCAAAGAATTCCCGCAAGCACTACAGAAATTATCATAAGGATTTATCGAACTTTTGCATAAAGGACACACATTCTCAAATGTACTTACAGAATGATTTAGAATTGTTTTATAATTGAAATCCATTGTATATATTGCAAACTTTCGCCCATTTACACCATCGATAACTATTGCATTTCTATTTCCTAACATAGTTAAGCTATCTTGTTCTTCTACATTGTTGGTAAACAACTTACTGCAAGATTGTGCAGTTCTAAACAAAATAAGAATACTTGGAAGTGAAAAGATTGATTCGAATAATTCAGACGGCTTTTGAGCTGTGAGAATTAACGATATTCCACGACTCCTAAAAGCCTCTAGAAAATCAGAGAGAATTTCTTCTAAAAAATATTGAGAAATAAACTCATCATCATTAGAGGCTTTAGTAGCAGGTTTTTTTGCAATTGCGCCAATTTCATCTAGCATGATTACATTTTTCAATATATTAGTTCTAATTTGAGGAAAAAAGATCCTTATCATTTGAAAAATCAAATTAATCAATAATTTTTTAATAAATTCATTACACATGGACTCGGAGAGATCTATGAATACATTTTTACCATTAATCCATTCTATAAACCAGAATGGTTTAATAGAAGGTAATCTTGTTATCTTATCTAAAGTTGGAGATGATGTCCATCTTATAGCACGATTTTTTATAGCATTTATAATATTTGTTTGATACTTTTTGTGGTATTGATGTTTTTCAAACCAATTCAGGAGTTTTCCAAATAATTTTTCTAAAGAATCTGGAACATCTTCGTTCTTTTCGAAATACTTAAGCATTGTATTGTACATAACGATATCAACCGGTTGCTTTAATCCAAGAGAGGAGCTTAGCAATGCTGCTAATTGTTCAAAAGTAACTTCGATGTTTTTTCCCTTAAAATAATAGGGGACTCTAAAGTCTGGATCTCCATATTTTAAGTTGATATCTAAATTATATTGTATATCCTCCCCTTCCTTTTTTAAACTTATAATCAAAACTCCACAATCAGGGACCTTTTTTGAGATTTCATATTGTAAATGGTTTAAGAATGTAGTTTTTCCAGAACCACTTTTTCCACTAATAAATACGTGATGAACCAAATCATTCTTTGAAATTGTAATTTTCTTATGAGTTATAGTTCCTCTACTAATATAATATCCAAGAAATAACTCGTTTTTACTAAGTTTCCTTGAAAAATTCACATTTTCGTTATGTACCTTTATAGCTTTATTAAGAAGGAAGTATTCAGGAATGCTGAAATCAATCGCTTTTGGATTTACAAACCCTGGAATCCTATCTTCTAGAATTAAATCCTTAATACCGCTATAAAATCTCCCCGTATCAACACCAAGAGCATTTTTCCAGAAGGCTCTTCCACTTAATATTCCTTCCCATGTACCTTCTGGCATTTGTTTAAGTGTAGCCTTTTCGCCATTTATGTTTTTTATATCTGATGTTAAATATTGTAAGTGTCCTTTTAGTTCTGCTTTTTGATCTTTAATATCTATTTTATTTTCGAATTTTGGAACAATTGAAATATAAATTTTTATTTTAAAATCTTCTTCTAATTTATATTCTTTTTCTAATTCTGTTCCTTTAATTTCCCCTATAATAGAATCATCTGCTTGCCATAATATATAAATTTTAATTATGTGCTTTTTATTAAAAGTAAAAAGATTGACAACTTTTTGGAATAGATTAATTTTTTTATGGAAGAAGGGTTTAGGGAGAATTAACTCAAATATTAGCTTCTGTTTATTTAATTGTTTGAAATCTATTGGCTTTACTTTAACATCTCCAGACAAACCCGGATAAACTTCTTTTAAATAATCCAAAAATTGAAAACCATCTTGAATTGCTTGCTCTTTTGATTCTGCTTTTAAAAAAAATTTCCATGAGAAATAATCCTCCTCAATTGTAAACTTTGTTCCATATACACGACCATCAACAAAAGGATTGCATAACCATGAAGAATCTTCTATATTTTTATTTTTCATATTTGGGACTTGATTGATTTTTATACTGGTATGGTAAAATTCAGGTTTCAATTTTTAGACCTCCTCTTTAAAATTTTTAAAATTTTTACTTGGAATTGCATAATGGCATAACAAACTAACCAATTTAAATCCATATTTCCATAGATAATAGAAAACCATAATAAAAAGGTAGATTATAGTTTCATGAATAAATGGTAATTTTAAAAATGGGATTATCAGCCATACTAGTAATATAGAAAGTAATAAAAGAAGAATCTGATATGTAGAATATTTAGGATTATCTCTAAATGCTCTTGGAATGCATGCTAAATCTGATGAAGAAGGAGCTGCAGAAAACATAATTGAAAGGATAATAAAAAGGCATACAAAAAATATAATTTCATTTGCAGGATGTAATACTTGATTTAATAGTAAAAAGAAAATCCAAAATGAAAAGAACAATGGAGCAACAGCAACTAATACAGCTTGGAGAAAACTTATCTCTTTTTCTCTGTTGATTGATACACTCCCATAAAATTCATATTTTTTATATCCTGAACCTTCTTCTGATTTAATCTTTTCTAAAAGATTGACCCTTTCAACTGGAGTATTGGTAATAAGACACATTAAAAGATGAAATAATTCGTGAATTATGATGCCAACTATCATTAGTCCAACAAAGATCTTTTTAAAAGGTTCAGGGACATATTTCAATAGCAAATATGAGACTAATATTGAAAACAGCAAAAATCCTATGATTATGGGTATTTCCTCAAACATTTTTTTATCGAGTCAATTTTTTTTTATTATGCAAGTTTAATTACCAGTCTCTATATTTAAAAAAAAAAGTCAAGTTATGAATGAATTTAAAAAAAAGTTCTAAAATCTCAATTTAAAAAATCATAACAAAAAAGGAAGGAATGTAGTAAACCCAGTTGAAATCTCTGTAGTTAGACCTGTAATTAATAAAGAAAAAGCCACTTTTGGATGATAAGAAATCCCGTGTATTATATACCAGATACTTATTATTAATTCTATAAAACCAATAAATGAAGCAATGGCTATGTAATAATATATTGTTTGTTCATGTGGATACAAAGCAGAATTAATATCCATTATTCTATTCATTACATATGGGTCGATATAACTATGAAAATTGATAAAATTAAAAATCAAACGATCAGGTAGAGGGTCAAGTCCTTTATGTAATTGATTCCACTTCCCTGTGTCTGAAAGAAAAATTTTGTATTGCATAAATCAATGATTTCTTTCTTCACGTCAGCGACACTCTGAGTAGCAAATATAACACCATAATCTCTCTTTCTGCCCCGGTGTACTACTTCATCCAAGAATTTAATGATACGTTTCTGATATTCTGAATCTACCTGTGACTTCGATTTAGGTAATAATCTCTGGATCTCATCTAAAAAGAATACTACGTTAATCATCTCTTTACCCTTTAAAGCTCATTTATGCAGCATTGCTAAAAGATAGAGTCCTACAATCCTCTGATGATACCACCAGAGAATCGATGCGAGATGCTTTAGTATCATTCGATTTTCTTTACTGATTTTCATTTAACGTTATGAGATCTTATATACTATAATCTTGGTATTCAATATCAAAATCAACTATATACTGACCTTCCTTTAAATTTATTTTTTTTTATACTTTTTTCTTTTGCCTTAATATCTAATTTATTAGAATCTAACATATCGTCATATAGAATAATCCTAGGAGGATTTCCCTCCCATTCATTATTACTATAATTATAACAATATGGCTCTATATTTGTTTCACATAGCTTACTATTACATTTAAAAATTAATTAAATGTTCTGGGTTTCATCAATTTTTAATTCACGATGCAGGGGTTCTTGACATGTGTCGCATATATCTTCAAATTTATCTTCATCTTGAATATAATCCTTTAATACTATAAATGGATTTTCTCTCTTTCCACAATTTTTATTCCAGCAATGATATTTAATATAAAAATCGTTGGAATCCAACTTTTTCAGCTGAATTTTAAAGCAGAATGGACAATAAACTCTTTTCTTATAATATTTCTTCTCAATATCAATAGTTTCTACTTCTGATTTTAATAAAAAATACATTAAAAAAGCCCTACCTCCTTAAATCTAAAACTTTTAATTTAAATAATTTATTTCAAAATCTCTAAATTATTCAATTTTCGGAGCTTAATTCAAAATTAACAAAATAAAACGCAAATAAATATTTAATTAATAAAAGCAAAAT
>JAHLWJ010000362.1 GCA_019057975.1 Promethearchaeota archaeon
ATAAAAAAAGAAATTTGAAAATATTTAAATCGCTTCTAATATATGCACACACATAGCTGCGGGTCCTGAACCTATAGTTCCGCCACCATTTTCAGCTAGGGCAAATTTAGGGTTATCAGCTTGTCTTTTGCCAGCGTCTCCACGTAATTGAGTCACAAGCTCATAGATTTGTGCTAGACCAGAAGCACCTAGAGGGTGTCCACGAGATAATAAACCCCCACTTGTGTTCACAGCAATCTTACCTCCAATCTCTGTTTCCCCGCTCTCGGTAAATGGACCTCCTTTTCCTAATGGGCAAAATCCCATCTGTTCAATCTGTTCTAGTTCTCCATAAGCCGTTGCATCATGAACTTCAGCAACATTTATATCTTTTGGGCTAAGACCAGCCATTTTATAAGCAGCTGTAGAAGCTCGTTTAGACACATTATCTCTTTGCCAAGAACCAGATCGTAGAATTGAGGCTCTTATTAAGATTGCTTTATCATTTGGGTGTTCTTTTAAGAATCTTTCAGAACAGAGAACTGTCGCCGCAGCTCCATCGCCTACCGGGGCGCACATTGCTCTCGTTAAAGGAAAGGCAACTTCATAATCTTCCATAACTTGATCTACCGTCATAGGGAAGGTGTATTGAGCAAGTGGATTCATCGTGGAATTGTTATGGTTCTTTGCTGCGATTGCGGCAAGTTGCCGTTGTGTAGTTCCATATTCCTTCATATGAGCTCGTGCTCCTGCTGCATAGAAATCCATGAAGACCGAATGACCTCCCTTTTTTTCTTTTTTTTCACCACTTTTTTGACTTGCAGCTTTTTCTGCTTTTTGCTTGGCTGCCATCTTTTGCATTTGTTCCATAAGTGTTCTTGTTCTCTCAACATCTGTGTACGTAATAAAGCCTTTCATCATAGCGGCTCGATCTTCCTGATATACTTTTTCAGCACCTATAGCTAACGCACAGTCAAATACTCCTGCTTTTATCGCTGTCCATGCTCCATTAAACGCTGTACTCCCACTAGCGCATGCATTCTCTACATTTGTTATTGGTATTTTATCTACACCATTTGAGGTAAGCGCTACTTGCCCTCGGATACTATGCTGAAAATCTGTCATTCCCCAACATGTATTAGAAAACCACGCTGCTTCAATATTACTCAAATCAAAATCATTGTCGCTTTTGACAGATTTAAGCGTTTCAGCAGTCAAATCTTTAATGCTTTTGTCAAGAAATTTGCCAAATTTAGACATTCCAACACTATAAACATAAACCTTATCACTCATGGGTATCAACTTATCTACTACAAAATTATAATGCAATATAATTGATAATAATTGATAATAGTTATCAAATTATAATTTAGCTAAAAAAAAGAAATTAAAAATTTTTTATTATTTTGTCTGTTATCTGATCATTCTTGACCAAGTCTTTGCATAGCCTCAACAGCTATTCGCATAAATTCTCCATAAGCCATTGTGTCTTGGAGATTGCCTTCTATAACCAGATCACCAGACATATATGCCGCAGTACCATCAACCTCTCCCGACATCATACCCCCCATTGTTTCCCAATTAGCTTTCATTGTGAATGTGGGATCATCAGTTTCTCCTTCACCATAATCAAAAACACCCTCTCCAGAGCTAAGCCAATACTTGAAATCTTTATCAGTAATGACCATTTGTCCCACAATTTTATCCATATCCTCTAATTCTTCTTTCAATTCTTCGTCTTCAGCTGAAACTTGTTTCAGGAGCTCCATTAATTTAAGAATGTTCTTTGGATCCTCTTTCATGGTACCTTTTTCTGTCAATTCTCTAACTTCATTTGCTAAGTTTAAATCAACCATTTTTATAACCTTCTAATTTTTACTTTTAGATTGCATTTTGTAATTAACAATTATTGTTGATTGTGATTATTATTAAAAGTTTTTTTTTAATCTTCAACATCTATTAATTTAAGGTCAATTAACTTTTCAAAACATATTTAAATTTAAGTTTCTTCTCTTTTTGTTATTAAGTTTTTCAAAAAAGTATTTAAAATCATAAGATGAATGAATAAATCATGAACGAAATTCAAAATGTTTTTGAAAAAATAGAAAATATTGTAGGGACTAAATATGTCTCTGATTCAGAACCAGTTTGTTATTCCTATTCAATGAATTGTGATTTTACATTACAAGGTATCCCAGATATTGTTGTGAAACCGAGAACTCCTGAGGAAGTTTCTGAAATCTTAAAAGTAGCAAATAAATATGGAACAAAAATTATTCCGAGAGGAAATGGTGCAGACTTAACTGGAGGTGCAAAACCAATAGGAGACGGGGGGATTGTATTAGATGTTACTCGTATGGACAAGATATTGGATGTTGACGAAGAAAATCGAATTGTCACAGTCGAAGTTGGGATTTCTTGGAGTGAATTATGTGAGCAATTGAGTAACATAGGAATCGGATATTACACGGGATCGACTGGTCCCGCTTCTGGATTTTCTGCGACCATTGGAGGTGGACTTTCAAATAATACAGTTGGAGGTGGGGGTGCTGCTATGTATGGAGCCGTAACAGAACAGTGTGTTGGGTTGGAAGTCGTTTTGCCTACAGGAGAAATAATTTATACGGGTGCCAAAGCTAATTCTTTTCGTGATAAACCATTTACTAGGTTTGGATTAGGAGCGGATTACTCTGGACTATTTTTAGGTGACGTGGGAATTCATGGCATAAAAACGAAAGCTTCATTAAATATATATCCACTCCCAGAGTATAGGGGATATGCGACATATACAATTAAAAAAACTAAAGAAATGACTCCACCAGAACGAGCATCAGATGTAATGATCAAATGGCAACATCAAAGGTTACCATTACATGATTTCTTTTATTACACTCAATCGACTGTGAACTCATTAAAAGGACAAAAAATTGCTAAGAATTTAATCAATGCAAAAGCAAGGGGAGCAATTTTGTACTATACAACTGTCGCAGATACTCAAAGACAATTAGACTACAATGTGGAAAGAATCGAAAAAATCGCTGAAGATGCAGAATTTGTAAAATTAGGTCCTACTGTAGAAGAAGGTAATATTGGAAAGTGGTTTTATGAAGAAGATGGAAGATGGCAGTGGTCTAATCATAGTTGGGCGGGAGGATATTTATTTGGTTTAGGAGCATGTGTAAAATGTCCTACGTATCAATTACCAGATTACCGGAAGATGTATGATGATTGGGTAAAAAGAAATTTCCCAAAAATGGCAGAAATAGGAGGAGCAGGTGGTGGTGCGGAATTCGTTGCATTTGGAGTTAATCCAACTTATATTGATATTGCTGGCGGTGCTGGTGTTTTAAGTGATGTGAAATATAGGGATGCTCAATATGAATTATGGAAGGACTTCTTAATTACACAGATAAAGACTTTGGGAGGAATACACTATTGGATGGGTGAGATTATTGGGAGAAGTTTAGTTGATTCAGGAGCATTATCAGAAGAGTATTACAACTTTATGATTACAATAAAGAAAGCTCTTGACCCTAACAAGATATTAAGTCCAGGCAAATTTTATTTAGGAGACAACTATTAAAAGGTGGTAAAAATGACTGAGATTAACGAAAATTTAAAGAATTTAAGCGAATTTGAAGATGCAGCTAGAGCTTGTGCTCAATGTGGACAATGTAGAGTAGCCAATTGGCCATCAAAAGGAATATTTTATAGTTGTCCTGTATATAAAACAGAAATTACACCGAAATTTGAACCTTATAATGCTCGTGGTAAGAATATTATTTTAAAAGGCCTTTTCCGCGGTGATTTAAAATTAAGTCAGGAAATAAGTGATCTAATATTTCAGTGTACACTCTGTGGGCTCTGTTATGAATTTTGCTTTAACTCTCAAAATGAGAATTTTGATTTTCCTTTGCATGGAATTATGGACCATGTCAATGTATTTGAAGCCCTAAGGGCTGACTTAGTTGAAGCAGGATTTCCAGTAGAATCTCTAGTTCCAATGAATAAAGCGATGGTCGAATTATTAAACCCCTACGAGCGAGATAATAAAGAAAAGCTTAATTGGACCGAAGAATTAGATTTTAAAATTAAAGATGCTAATAAAGAAGATGCAGAAATTCTTTATTTTGTTGGATGTACATCAGCGTTAACTCCTCAAATCCAGCGCGTTGCGATAGCTACCGCGAAAATATTCAATAAATTAGGAATTGATTTTTCAGTATTTGGAGAACATGAAGTGTGTTGTGGAAGTGTAGCTATGCGAACCGGTGATAGAAAAGCTTTCGAAAAAGTCGCAGAAAAGAACGCAAAGTTATTTAAAGAAAGGGGAATAAAAACAGTTGTAACAAGTTGTGCTGGTTGTTATAGAACTTTTAAAAAGGATTATGGAGATAAATTAGAGGGTATTGAGATTTTGCATTCATTCGAATATTTAAAAAATATATTTGCGGAAAGAGATGTGAAGCTAAAAGAATTGGATATTAAAACTACTTACCATGATCCTTGTCATATTGGACGCCATATGGGTTTATATGAAGAGCCACGAGACTTATTGAGCAAAATTTCAACCATAACTGAGATGAAAACTAATCGTTTCGGTGCAATGTGTTGTGGTGCAGGAGGAGGCGTAAGAAAAGGATTTCCAGAACTATCGCTGGAAATGGCTAAAGAAAGAGTTAAAGAGGCTGAAAACACCGGGGCGGAATATCTGGTTAGCACATGTCCATTCTGTTGGAGAAACCTCAATGACGCGATAAACTCATCCAATTCAAGTATGAAAATGGTAGATTTAGTGGAACTGTTATTAGAATCTATTTCTTAAAAGATAAAAAAGAAAAATAATTAAATT
>JAHLWJ010000363.1 GCA_019057975.1 Promethearchaeota archaeon
TCGTATTCAATGCCAAATGTTATATTATTTTCAGAAGAACTCTGCGAAATAAATACGACATTAATATTATTCTCTCCTAAAAGCGAAAAAAGTTTCGCGGCAGTTCCCGATAATGGGATCATCGTATCACCCTCTATAGTGACCATTGAGAGCTTTTCTATTGAAGTGATTGCTTTTATGACGCTATCACCTTGAACTATCTCTTTACTTATTGTCGTAAATTCTTCTGATTCTGGCTCGTTAAAAAACCTAACTTCTGAAGGAATATCTCCTTTTTCATTAATATCGAGACACAATGGGTGGAGTACCTTCGTTCCAAAAAACGCTAATTCTTTCGCTTCCTTATATGAGATTTTTTTAATGAGTGACGTCTTTTCAGCAACTCTTGGATCAGCATCTAAGAATCCTTTTACATCTTTCCAGTATATAATTTTACAGAGATAAGCACTACGTAAAGCATAAGCAATTATCGCCGCCGATAAATCGCTCCCACCTCTCCCTAAGGTAGCTATTTTATTATCTTTCGTCGAACCAAAATACCCACTCACGCAAACAATTGGATTTTTATCCGATATTAGAATAGGAAGTAGTTTTTCTTTAACCAATATTTCAGTTTCTTCTAGTAGCGGAAGAGCTCGGCCAAAATTGTCGTCTGTTCTAATAATTTTATCAGAGAAAATAAGTTCTGAATTATAGCCGATGAAAGATAAATAATTACTTAAAATGAATGTGCTTAGTTTTTCTCCGTAAGACACAAATAGGTCATAAATATCAGCACTTGGGCGGATTAATTTAATAAGGCTTCCCAAATGTTTTAAATCCTCAACATTTTTTTGTAAAAGTTCGAGAGTATCTCGGTATTTGCTACTTTCCTCATCAAATAGCTTTTTAATAAGCTGGAAGTGGTCATTGTATATATCTTCAATAATGAGAACGCAGTCTCGTTCTTCCCTGCAAGATTTTTCATAGAAGTTTATTAATTTATTAGTCATTCCTTTGATAGCAGAAACTACAATCAAAACTCTTGTAGATTTCATATATTCTTTAACAATATTTATTATCTGAAGATAAGAATCTCTATTTTGTAAGCAAGAGCCGCCAAACTTCATAATTACTAAAGAGTTTTTACTACTTCCCATTTTCACCAGAAATCTCAATTGTTAATTGATTAGATAGTAAAAAAAATAAGACACTTATAGATGTTTCTTAAAATTAAGTTATAATATTTTTTCTATGCATTGGGATTCATAACTCGCCCAATAAACAATAAAGTCCTTGTGTAAGAGTCTATTAGTAAAAAAACGAATGGATGATCTGCGCGAAATTCTGGGGGTTTTACAGTTAGACCAATAGCACTTCCTAACATCCTAATTGCCGTAACAGCAGCAGCTTCAGTACCTCTCTCGTTAACTTCAACAAAAGCTTTATGAATAACTTGAGAAATATGTCTTGGGGGGTCTTCTGCAATCCCTGAAAAATTTGCTCCGTCAGAGAATGCAGATGTCATCCCTAATGTGTATAGTATTTTTTTTAACTCATAATCTGTTTCAATCTTAAATTTAGGGAAGGTTACATTTATATCTCTCTCCCAAATTTTATGTAGTTTATCTAAGTAATTTTCAATATTTTCATTAGTCAAACTATTTTCTAGGTCTTCAATTCCGTCTTTCTTTTCAGGGAGGAAGATAAGCATAGAAATATGTTCTAGTGAACCAAGAATTCTTATCCCCTTATACGGCATTTCAAGGATTTGAAATCCATCTTCGTTTAACCATCGAAATTTTCCTTTTTGGTGCATCATTGGAACGGTAACATGATCACCCGAAAGCAATGTAAAGTCTTCTTCTTCAGTATCTTTTTCTTTGAATAAATTTTCCCATTTGCCCTTAAAATATATAGCGTTCACCAATACAAGCCCATCATCCTCTTTAAGCTCGTGAATAACATCTCCAATTTTTCCTTGGGTATGTTCTTCTACCCATGCATTTATTTTAGAACATGTCTCTTGAATTGCATTGAAATCTAATTTCCAAATTGCTCCAGCATAAGTGTCTTCAACAATCCATAGATATTTTTCAAGGAGTTGATATTTTTCATGAATGCACAATAAATTAGCCATACTAAGTTCTGAGTTCGATTCACGCTGAAAAACTCTCAGCAATTTCTTGAATTCCGAATGAAATCGAATTTGTTCGAGCTTGATATGGAGAACAGTTTTAATTTGCGTCTCAGTTAAACCGTGAGCTCCCGCAAATACCATCGAAAGTAATGTATAAATGCTTAATGGTGAAAAAAAAAGATTATTTTCTGGAGTTTTCAAAGCACGGTAAATATCGTATGAAAATTTATTAATGCTTTTATTGATTTGTTCTACTTCCATTTATTTTTCACAAAATTAATTTTTTTAAATTTAGTTTTTATTATTCTAATAATTGTTGAACATTTAATTTGGATTCTTTCAGCAATTCTTCCTTAATTTTATTTTCCATGTTATATCCTTCCTTATATACAAGCCTATTGATTCCTGCGTTAATAATTAGTTTTAAACAACTCATGCAAGGAAAATGCGTACTATATAGAGTAGTATTACCCCGTATTGAAGTACCGTGAATGGCTGCCTGAATAATACAATTAATCTCCGAATGGACCCCTCGACACAGTTCTGGCTTTTCACCACTTTTTAAGTTTTGTCGTACACAGGTTTCTGGAGTGCAATGGTTAAATCCAGATGGTGAACCATTATATCCCGTTGAAAGAATATAAGAATTCTTAATTAATACCGCACCAACTTTCCTTTTTATGCAAGTACTTCTTTCTGACACAACTTCTGCAATTTTCATAAAGTAGTCGTCTTTTGATATCCTGAATTTGTTTTCTTGGTTCATTTTCTTCATATGATTACCGTAGATTTTATTATATAATTTTCTTTACATCCATAAAAATAATATTATTGCGATTGAAGCGAAACATCCTAGAACAGAGAGGAAATATGTTAGGAGGTGGTTACCGGTTTGAAAATGAACCCGAGCAATTTTTAAATCAAGATTAATAGTGAAAACAGATTCTTTGGTTGTTAGATGTCCATATAAAATTAACGGTGTGAGATACCTCACATAAGTTCTTCTCCAAAACAAGACTGAAAACATCACGATTATTGAAAAGAATGTTATTTCTAATAAATCTGCTTTTTTTATACGAAAGATCATATAACTTACAAATACAGCTCCAAATAGAAGAAGTTTAAAGATTAAAGGCGGATTAAATAAGGCAGCTTCTTCTGTACTTGATAACCACCCAATGTAAAGATCTAAATAGTTAGGGAGATAAAAAATGGGCGTAATAAGAAAGATAATAATTGGGATTCCAATATAAATGAAGACCTTCTTTACTTCTCTCCAGTTTTTATTAAATAAGAATTTGAAGAAGAAATAGGCAGCTGCAGGTAATGTAAACCATTTTACGCTCATGGTTAACCCAGAAAAAAGATAAAATAATGTTTTATCATCTTTTGGATAGTAATATAAAGATATGAGCAAAAAAATATAAAAAAAGCTATCAGTTATGTGATATCCACAATTAATCGGGCTAAATACATTGTTTAAAAACAGGAATGGATTAACTAAAAACATCCCTAAAACAAATAGTCTATTTTTGATATCAAATTTCTTTAGAATAAAATAAAAAGAAAGCGAAATAAGGAGTTCTAAGCTAAAGGCATAAAAAACAAATACCTCAAAAACACCAAACGATATTATTTTAAAAAAGATTAAAAAATACAAAGTTAAAGGAGGGTATTCTAACTGAGTTACATCCCAAATCCATTCTCCTGTAAACATCGAGTCTGTAGTATGATAGTTAATCATAATATCGCCCCAAGAGAGACCTGGGTCTAGATGAGTAATGTAGTAATAGATTAACATAAAAATTCTTATTCCAATGCCAATTACTACAAGCAATATTCCTAACTCACAATAATTTTTTATTTTCCACAAACCATTACGATCCTTTTTAATCATATTAAAGACTCCTTGTTTTTTTTTGATCGTAGAGATAAATTTACGATAATTTATAAGATGAATTAAATTAAAATTTGCTCGAGTATAAGATTATATATTCTACTAATATTTAGGACGCGTAAATGAAAAGTTAGTTAGTTCTTATTTTATTAAATAGAAAAAAATTGTAGTATTGAAACGAAGAGTAAGCCAATATCAATGAAAGACATTAAACTAAGCATTTTGGTACCCGCTTATAATGAAGAAACAAGAATTCCTAAATTTTTAAAGGAGTTACTAAAATTTGCTGAGAACAATTTTGAAAGTTATGAAATAATAATCATAAATGATGGATCTTTGGACAAAACTAAGGAAACGGTATTAATGATAATTAAAAATTATAATCAAGCAAGATTACTTAGCTATGAAGATAATATGGGAAAAGGTCATGCCGTTTTGCAAGGTATTTTAAATGCTAAAGGGAAATTTATTCTTTTTATCGATGCAGATGGTTCAATAAAACCCCTTGAAATACTAAATATGTATAAAATCTTTCAAAAATCTCATTTTGATATAATAGTAGGATCCCGAATCTTAAAATCGTCCAATATTACAGAGTCCCAGCCTTTAAGTAGGAGGTTCATGAGTAAAATATTCAATTTATATTCTAATATATTGTTTCGAATTAATATAAATGATTTATTATGTGGATTTAAAGGATTTTCTCGAGAGGTTGCTAATAAGATATTTATTGACTTGAAAGCTTATAGATGGGAGTTTGATGTTGAGATATTATACCGAGCAAGAAAGAATGGATTTAAGGTTTTTGAACTTC
>JAHLWJ010000061.1 GCA_019057975.1 Promethearchaeota archaeon
GATCTTCATTTACTGGAAAATCCATGAATGGTTTGTACACTAGAGTAATTCCTGAATCAGATTCCATAACCCAAATGTTAATCCTAAAACACCTAACCGTGCATTAAATTATTTAAGAAATATTTTTCTAAGCCTATTACTAAAACCTTAAATTATAGAATATTAATTTAGGGCTTAATTAAAATAGGGATTTAAACCTTATAAATTCACTATTAACAATAGATCCTTAATCAATTATATTTGAATTGTAGAAAATATAAATTATATCAATCATGTTTAGTAAATTTATAAGACCTATGAGAGCTTTATAATAGATCCTTTAAAGAATTATTCCTTACCCAACGTTCCAGATTTCTTAACATTTCTGTTATTTTATTCCTTAAAGTAAACTCCGCTGCGCTCTTTCCAATTAAGTTAAGAAAATCGCTCCCTAATTTAAAACTCTTTATAAATACGCCTAATTTTGATTTATTGTCTGATAATGCCTTAATTCTTAATCGTCCTTCAAGTTCTCTTACATCTTTATTATTCCGGACGTTTAATTCAATTAATCGTCCTTTTCCCTCTTCTTGCTCACCCTCATCCTGTAAAACTAATTCTCCTTCCATTTCTACGGGGATTTTCACAATTTCATCAGTTATTTTACTATATAAAACATTTGGTGCGATAAATTTTGCATCTATTTTCTTTGCCGGATTAACAATTTCCCAAAATTTTACCGTATACAGCGCTTTTATGAGTAATTCTTTATTACAATTATCTAATTCTATTACTTTTGAAATAATATTTGCAGTCAAAATGCCTTACCAATAATATGATTTTTTTAATTATTAAAATTCAGAAAGCTTATAATAGTTTATATCTTTGCTAAATTTTTTGAGCATATATGATTTTTTTAGCTTTAGTAGCAATTTTGCCTCAGACTTCCTCTGATTTAATCATTTTTAAGAATTGAAATCATAATTAAATTCTTTTCATCATAGGCTAAATTGTAATTCGTATATACCCTTTTCAAAAGGAAGGAATTACAATAGACTTTTATGTTGATCTAAACAATTTACTCTCTTCAAGGTTGTTTTCTTCTTTACAGTGAGGACAAATCCAAGTTTTATCATTTCTCTTCGTAGAGTTTATACAATCATGGCAGATAGCAACGTCACATATACAATAGTAGGTATTTTCTATTGAACTTTCACAGCTTTGACTACAAATAAAACATTGGGGAGGGGGATGGTGGTCTGACATTTTTCAAATAATATAATCTAATTAAATTTATTCTATATTATACTTTTAATTCTAAGTAATATATTACTTTAATTATTAGATATAACTTTATAATGAATCATGGATAAACTACGATCGACTCTTCGATTATTAGCGTTGTTTAGTATTTATTTTATTTATAAATCGATTATGGGAGTAATTGATGATAACACAAATGAAGCTATTATATGGTCATTAATTACGTTCGTTTACGTTATTTCACTTGTTATAGCGTATTTTGTTCTTACAAGATGGGAAAAGGAATAAAAAATTTAACATTTATTTCTTTTTTTTTTTTAAAAAATCAGGAATCATCCCATCAATTCCGAGGCTCTTCAAAATCGTATCTCTTATATTCATCTGAATGGTCAAGTCCGACATTGTTCTCATCGTAGCGTCTAATGATTTGCTCATTTCTTTAATAGTTTGAGAAGTCAACTTTAAAGATTCCCTAATAGTGATATTGGTTTCATGCAGTTCTTCTGTTAATCTATTCATACTATTTCTTAATTCAGTAAGTTCCTTTCTAAGCTCTTTAATTCCAGCCATTTAGCTCCCAATTTTCTCGTTCTTAAGCTAATTAAATGTTTACTATTTATTAAAATTAGTATCCCTTATCAGAAATAAATATGTTTTGAAACCATGAAAAAAATAAAAAAAAGTGTTTAAATTATAAGATATTCAAACCAAAGATACTTACACCCCAAATCCATAACGCAAAACCTTGAACTAAGCAAAAAATCATAATAATGAAAGCAATTGGAGGCCATGATAGAAATTTTGATATTGTTTTCAACACGCCAACATAGAATTTTACGGTGAGTGCAACGATGACTGTTATTATAATAAATATTATTACCAGCAACCATTTTGGATTAATCAAACCAGCAATTAATTTAACTGCTGAATCTGGTACGAGTAGGGCGATTATGATAACAGTAGCTGTACCCGCTAAAAGACCAATAATACTAGACAATGGAAGATCGCTTATTGGCTTCATGAACATGGTAATCCCTATGACGATCAAAAATATACATGTGAAATGATTAGCAGCATCTTCGGTGACATCTCGATATTCAAAACTTGGAGGTATATTCCTGATTAACCCAATAGCACCTGACCATACAACGAATATACCAAGTACTAAACCAAGATAAGATAATCCCCGTAAAAACTTTGTTACATCAAACTCTTCCTCTTCACCTTTTCTTTTTGTAAATGATCCTCTTCGCTTTCTTTCAAAACCTAACCATGTAATTGCCATTAGGCCACTTAAAACCATCATGATTGCAGCTGATTCACCAACCCAACCAAAAAAACCTCGGATCGCATCCCAATAATCAAATAGCACATAAATCACTTTTTTGAAATTTCTAATTTTAAATATAAGTTAGATTTTGGTTTTAAAAATTTATTCTAATTTAGGAGAGAGGTTAAATTTAAGCTAAGAATTCTCCAAACTTATCTAACATAAAAATAATATATTTATTCTTTTATCTATTATATAATTAAAAAACTACTAAATAACCGATTCAAATGTCTGAGTGGAAAGATAGAATTAATACTTCGGCCTGTAACGATACATATAATACCGGTTGAATTACAATCGATCAAATCATAAATAGAATTAAAAAATTAAGACTTAAGAGACAATCAAGAAAAAAAGCAAAACAAAATAATAAAAATCTCAAAGATTAGCTTAGTAAATGCTAGAAGCTAATCTTAGAAATTCCGCAAAGAATTCGAGATTAAATAACCTTCTTCTTTTTATTAATAATTAACAAAACTTCATTCTTTTTTATAAAAAATTAACTTCTTAGCTATTGATTTTATCTTTTATAATCGCCATCCTTTTATCTCTCATTCGTTTCTGATTACATAAGATATTAATAGGTATATTAAAATGGAAGAAGAAGAAGCTTACCTCGATTTAGAATTTGATGATGGTTGTTATAGTACGACTTGATCAATGATTAATATGTGGTATCAAAGAGCTCGTAAATTACATAAACTAAAAGAAGAAGAAGTAAAAATAACAAATAATGAATAAATCTCAAGAAATTAAATCATAAAATGCTAGGATTTAGTTTAGGGTTCCGCAAGAACTAGAGATTAAAACAATATCTTTTTTATTTAAATAGAATTGTGTTTTGACCCTTCTCCTATTTTTCTATAGATAAATCCTTTACTTTCTATGATTTTCTTATCAAAAATATTACGACCATCGATGATGATTGGCCTGTTCTTCATCTTTTCTTTGAGATCATCAAGATCAATCGAGTAATATTGTTTATGATTTGTAGCAAACAATAGAACATCGGAATTTTTCACTGCAGTATCTAAATCTGATGTTAATTCAGTTTCTTTATAATCTTTTTCTCTAACCCAGGGATCATGAGCGATATATTCAATATTATGAGAATGGTATCTATTTTTCAAGAAATTTACAACTCTTTCTGTAGGTGTATTTCTCGTATCGTCGCAATCTGCTTTATATGCAACTCCCATTAAAGAAATTTTTAGATTATCATGTTTGTCAGCTTCTTTTAGAGCGTCTTCCATTAATTCAACTGTATGCTCTGGCATAAAATCATTCAGTTCTCTCCCATAGGGCAGAATTTTAACACGTTCAAAATATTTCTTGGGGGTATACGTTTGAAGGCCATACATCAACAACCATGGATCCTTCGTGAGACAATGCCCTCCAACTCCGCTGCCAGGAAAGTGCATCATCCTATCATGCCTATAATTTATCAAATTAATAATCTCGAATATGTTACGGTTAAAATCTTCAGCTACTAGTGCCATTTCATTCGCAAATGCAATATTTACATCTCTATAAGTGTTTTCTATACATTTTGTTAACTCAGCTGTCAATGTGTCTGTAACCTGAAGCTGTTCCTTAACAACTTTCCCATAGAGAAATTTAGCATTTTCATTCGCTTTCTCGCATCCACCACCTATAACTCTCGGAAAATCTATAATATACTCAAGCATTTTTCCAGGCATCACCCGCTCAAATGAAAACACTAGATAAAAATCTTCCCCTCTCTTCATACCACTTCCACCGTCTAAAATTGGTTGTACAATATTATCAGTAGTCCCTGGTGCTACAGTTGATTCGATAATTACCGTAACTCCCTTTTTCAATTTTGGAGCAATTAATTTTGATACATCTCTTAAAGATTCATAACGCGGAATTTTATGGTCATCAACGGGGGTTTGGACATCAATCAAAATATAATCTGCCTCATCTATAGCATCATATTTGTCTGTTACGTAAAATTTTTTGTTTTTTACAATACGAGCAATTAGATCCTCTAATCCTGGTTCATCTCCTTCGAAAGGGGTCTTACCACTATTTAAACAGTCTATTTTCCATCCGGATCTTTTCGATCGACGTTGAATGCCTGTAACATAAAAATCTTCTACATCCGCTAAGAGTGCACTCATTGGAATTCCAACATAACCCATTCCGATTACTACAATATTAGTTGTCATTTTCCTTTTTAAATTGCTATTAATGAATTTTATAATAAGTATTATCTTTTCAAGTAATCTATTATAGAAAAAATTTTATCATTTTGATTAATTTTTTATAATTCTAACCATTTCAAAAATCTATGAATGATACAAATAAAGATGTGTATCGAAGACTGCAAGAACATCTAAATTCAATGCCCATAGGATTTCCAGCTACGCAATCTGGTGTGGAAATTAGGATTTTAAAACATTTATTTACCCCTGAGGAAGCCGAAGTAGCGTTACAATTAAAATTCCAACCTGTACCTTCGAAAAAAATTTATAGACGGTTCAAGAAGAGTGGTATAACGTTAGAAGAACTTGAACAAAAATTAGATAAAATGTATTCAAAGGGTTTAATTAATCGTGGTAATAATATTGTTGGAGATATAGAGGAAAAATACTATTCTAATGCTGCTTTAATAATTGGGATGTATGAGTATCAGTTAGGTAAACTCACAAAGGAATTTTATAATGATCATGAACAATATCTAGATGATGCTTTTATTGATGAATATAATTCTTCAGGAATTCCTCAATTACGTGTCGTTCCTGTAGAAGAAACAATAAATTTTGAACAAGAAATCGCATCTTATGATGATATGAGACACCTAATCGAGATCGCAGGTGAACCTATTGCTGTAGCTGAATGTATATGTAGACAAGCTAAGGAATTAATAGGAGAGCCTTGTACAAAAACCAAATTGGTTGAATCTTGTTTTTTATTTAGGTTTGCAGCTAAATCCTATTTAGAGAAAGGGCTAGCTAGACAAATAAGTAAAGAGGAAGCACTTGAAATATTAAGAAAAGCAGAAGATGATGGGCTAGTTCTCCAGCCAGGGAACTCTCTTAGACCAATGAATATTTGTACCTGCTGTGGGTGTTGTTGTGGAATTTTAACTCATCAGAAAAAGATCCCCGAACCAGCTCAATTCTTTGCAACTAATTTTTACGCAGAAGTTGATCAAGATTCTTGCATAGGATGTGGAACATGTGAAGAACGCTGTAATATGGATGCTATTCAATTGAAAGATGCTATTGCCCATGTAGATTTAACTAGATGCATTGGTTGTGGAGTTTGCGTGCCTACATGTACATCCGATGCTATGAAATTATATAGGAAAGAAGAAGAAATATTACCTCCCAAGAACACTCTCGCAACATATATGACAATTATGGATAAAAAGGCAGAGCTTGCTCGAGCTGATAAAAGCTAAAATTTATCAAAATGAATTTAAAGAAAAAAAGTGATATTCTTAGTTTTTATCTAAAATATCTTTAATTCTTTTCAATAGCTCTTTACCAGAAAAGGGTTTAACAATATAGTCATCTGCGCCTAAATTTTTTCCCTTTTGTACATCTTCATTGAAACTTTTAACAGTAAATAAAACTACAAGGATATGTTTATACTTTTCATTGTTTTTGATTTCTTCCAAGACGCTATACCCACTTCGCCCAGGCATCATTATATCTAATAGTATTAGAGCGATTTTGTCATAATTTTCTTCAACCATCTTCATAGCTTCTTTCGCATTATTACTTGTTATCGTATCAAATTCCCCCAATCTTAAAAATTTCTCTGTAAGATTAACAATATCCGGCTCGTCGTCCACTATGAGAATTGTATTTTTCTGAGACATAAGCAATTCCTAAATACAATTTTTTGTCTTGATTAAGTATAATATAATTTTACTATATATAATTGAATTTAGTCAGTTATATAAATGAGCTTATTTTTTACATTTGTGATCATCAAAATCACATATTAGTATTAACATGGTAAGAAAAAATCAGTTGCCCCAATTCCCTAATGATTATTTAAATGAAAAAGCTAATGAATATGAAAGTTCAAAATGGATGGAGCGAAATCAAAAAAGATCGACTTTATTAAGTATTCAATATCTTTTCGATGAAAAATTGAATGATCAAGAAGACGATGGGATAGAAATGGGAGATTCATTTTTAATTTTAGATTTAGGGTGTGGAACGGGATTCTCTTCGGAAATATTGATAGAAAATGGATTCAATGTAGTTGGTATCGATATATTGCCTGATATGATATTAAAGGCAGGAGAAAAGAAAAAAGTCCTTAAAGAGAAAAAAAGTCTTGAACTAATTTTAGCGGATATTAACCATTTACCAATCAAGACTAATATAATCGATCATATCATTTCAATTTCATCTTATAACTTTATAATATACGGAAAAGAAAATTATGGTGAAAAAGTTAAACTTTTAGGTGAGACTGCTAAATATTTAAACAAAATTCTTAAGAAAAGGGGAAGAATTATAATTGAATTTTATCCAAAAGATGATCATGAATTAGATATTTTTAATAAATCATTTATCAACAATGGGTTTGAAGGATTTATGGTGAAAAACAATCCAATACAAAAATCTGGTCAGACCTTTCTATTGTTAAAGAGAAGTTAGTAAAAATGGGAACTTGTAAATTTTGTGGGGAAGCAGATAGAACAATATCTGAAGTTCTTCAAGTGTGTCGAAGATGTATTTTGGAAGGAGATTGGAATACAATCAAACCCCATATTTTAGGAGTTCACAAACAGGTTCGACATCTTGTAGAATTACCAGAAAAACCTCCTAAAGCAGAGAAACCAAATATCAAATTAAAATGTAATTACTGCATAAATGAATGCTCTCTTTCTGATAATGATGTAAGTTATTGCGGTTTAAGAAATATTCAAAAAAACAACTCTGGAGAGTTACCTTTTCCGTCTAAATCAAAAGGATACATTCATGGTTATATTGATCCTAATCCTACAAATTGTTGCAATGCATGGTTTTGCCCTGCTGGGACTTCGGTTGGTTTTCCAAAATATTCTGATTATGAAGCTCCTGAATTTGGTACATATAGCTATGCTGCATTTCTATATGGATGCACTTTTAATTGTTTATTTTGCCAAAATGCCTCTCATAAACATTTTTCAAAGAAATATCTATTTGATGCCGAATTGTTAGCAAACCAAATAGTGAAAAATAAGGATATTACATGTATATGTTATTTTGGAGGAACTCCAGAGGCTCAATTACCATTTTCCATTAACTTATCTAATAAAATTCTTGAAAAAATTAAACAGGAAAATAAAAATAGGAAATTTAGGGTATGTTGGGAGATAAATGCTAGCGGTCATATTAACCTAATTGAAAAATGTATGCAAATAGCCATTGAGAGTGGTGGGAATATAAAAATAGATCTAAAAGCTTTCAGTGAAAAGCTTCATCTAGCATTATGTGGAGTAACTAATCAAAGAACTCTCGAGAATTTCAAGTTTCTGGCTGAAAATTACTATGGAACGAGAGGTGAAGATATGTCAGAAATGAGCGCATGCACATTGATGGTTCCAGGATATACAACGCATGAAGAGGTTGAGTTAATTGCAAAATACATAAAATCTATTAACGAAAACATTCCTTATAGCCTATTAATATTCCACGGAGATTATCAGATGAGAGACTTAGGGATTACACCTAGAAAGCAAGCTTTAAAGAGCTTGGAAATCGCAAAAAAATATTTAAAGAGAGTAAATTTGGGAAATAAGTTCTTATTGGGATTTAATTAGTTTTATTACTATACCCTTTAAAAATTAAGATAATAAAATTTATTTAATAGAAATAATTTATAGAATAGAAGAATATACGTTTAAACGTAGATTTAAAATAATATTTATTGGTGAGTGAAACATACAAAAAGCACGCATACGGTTGTCATCTACGCAATTAGATGCATTAAAATCAGTATGTGAGCAAGTTGCACAAGTATGTAAATCACAGGGAATCCGGAAGAATGGACCAATCCCACTCCCCACAAAAAGATTACGCGTACCTATAATGAAAGCTCCAAGTGGGCAGGGTACATCAACTTGGGCAAAATTTGAGATGCGTATTCATAAACGTCTATTTGAAATAATTGCGAACGAAAGAAGTATGCATCTCATCATGAAAATTCAAATTCCTGAAACTGTACTCGTAGAAATTGAGTTAATGTAATCTGGATTTCTTCTTTGTTTATAACTCATCTAAATTAATCTGAGTTGGTTCATTAGCTAGTTTTGCTTTTTTATCAACTTCTATTGTATCAACATAATAAACAGTTCCTAGGATTTCTGACCCTCGACCAATAGTCACATCTTTACCTTTAATATCTCCCTCAACATGTGTTCTGTTAACATCCACAGTGTTTTTAGCTAATATGCTTCCATGAATTCTGTAATGCTGTTTTTTTCTAACGCCTTCTGAAGCACCCATAAGAATATTTTCGGCAACTACATTACCTTCAATTTTTGTTGATCCATCAATCTTAATACTTTTTTGAGCAGAAAGGTTTCCATTTATACTTGAAGATCCAGAAAACTCAATTCCTTCATCAACAGTTACAAAATGTCCTACTTTAAATGAACCTGAAGCTACTAAAGCTCCTTGAATCCTTACGAGATTACCTATTTGTGTTGAACCAGAAAAATCAGCGCTTCCATCTCCATAAAGAAATCCAGCAATGTTTAATGAACCTGAACTGCTTATATCCCCATGTGCAGTTAGATTCCCTGATCCTTTTAAAGTGCCTGAAGATGTAAGTCCATCGCATTCTAAATCTCCATTAATCCGCCCTGAACCTGAGATTCTTATAGTCTTTTTAACTTTTCCACCCGAGATTTTAGCAGATCCAGTAATGCTAATATGTTCTTCAAATTCCATTAAGTCTCCTGAACTACTAATCATGGCTCTTTTCTCTTCTTTCTCAACAGGATCCATTTTTTTTTTTTCCAATTTAAATCACATCTAAAAGAATTGATTACGGTTATATAAAATCAAATTTAATAAAACTTTTACTTATTTAAAAAAAAGAAATGTGTTTAATTAATCAGATTTAAATCAATAAATTAATATGATTTTATTAAGTAATTAGACAACATCTTAACAAGAGCGGATTTTATTGGCAGATTTCCATACTAAAACATTTTATGGTCAAAAATCAAGTTTAATGGTTAATAGCCCTGCAAGAATGGTTCCTTATATTTTTTTAAGTTGTATAAATAGAAAGGATGATGGAACATGGGAAAAAACATCTAAAGGTGAAGGAAAAACTGTCAAACTATCAATTGAAGAAATAATCTGCATTTTAGAAGTTCTGCATAGAAGAAGTGCAAATTGGAGAGGCTATCATGTTTTTAGAGAGCGTAAAACGGAGATCTATGTAGGCTGGGAAGATGAGAATCGTCAAGTATTAAGAATAAAAATCGGAGATTATGAGAAGAAAATTCGATTTCCGAATTTAAATTTCCTTACATTAATGCTTGAGCACATACTTAACGAGAAAATAGAGTTTGCTACTAGTGGTACATTTGAGTCAAAAGAAAAGGAAGACGTAGTTGATGAAGAGGCCGAATATAGTGTTTTTACAGAGCATATTACAGCTAGGGATGGATTGCATATTGTTGAAACTACTGAATATGGTGCTTCCATTGATAGAGTTGATATAAAAGCAAGAATTAAAGTTGAAAGCCCCAAAGCGTTGCTCATGATATTAGAATCGGATGAAGAATTCTGGATACCTAAAAGTACTGTACATAATGAGTATGATGTGAGGAATAAAGCTTTACAGAAATTTACTGTCGATAAATGGATAATTGAGAAGCATAAAGTCTTAAAATAAATAAGAATATGAAATCTTAATTTTAAAGAAAAGATAAATAGTAATAGTATCTACACCATTTTTGAGATATTTTCGATAGATTTGAGCCCTCATGGAACTTAGTATTGATTTCTTAAAACAAGTCGCTTTAGATATTTATAAAGTAGTAAATCCACTTTTGGGTACAAGAGATGCTGCCAAAAAATTAAAAAGGGGGGCTGGCGGGGATATTTCAATGCATCTTGATATAGTTGCAGAAAATGCAATTATTGAATCTCTGGAAAAGAAAAATGTACCTTTATTACTAATTAGTGAAGAAATAGGAGAAAAATATATCGGTGATAAAGAAGAGGCAAAAAAAGGACAAATCAAATTAATAGTAGATCCACTAGATGGGTCGAATAATGCTGTTAGAGGCATTCCCTATTGTTCTGTTTCCATAGCTTATGCTGTTGGCGATAGGATGAATGATATTGTAAAAGGTGTAGTTCTTAATTTAAATACAAAAGACATCTACTGGGCAGAAAAAGGAAAAGGAGCTTTTCTCAATGGAACTAAAATTCATGTTTCTGACTTAGATATTTCGCAAAAATGCTTTTTTGAACTTAATCTTCCCCTGAATAATTTAATGAAGTATCTACAAGATCTAAGCCCAATAATAAGAAAATTTTATAGGATCAGAATATTGGGAAGTAGTGCTCTAACTTTATGTCAAATCGCAAATGGAAGTATGGAAGCATTTATCAACTTGAGAAAAAGTAATCGATTGGTAGATGTAGCTGCAGGGATGTTGATTGTAAAAGAGGCAGGTGGTAAACTATTCTCTTTAGAGGGAACTGAAATTGATCAAGAATTATCAATAGATGTAAAATTCCCATTCATAGCTTCTAATGCTAAACTAGAATCTTTCTTTAAAGAAGTATTATTCGATAAAATCAATTAGTACTTAAAATTTATCAACAGATTTAATAAAGAAAAAAAAGATAAAAAAGAATTGAGGCGTACTATGAATTCAAGAGAAAGAATTAATTTTACGTTAAATAATAACGAACCTGATAAAATTCCTCTTGATTTTGGAGGGAACCAATCTGGAATTCATATTAAAGCGTATAAAAAATTATTAGATTATCTTAATATTGAAGATAAAGAAATTTTTACCTATGATTTTATACAGCAACTAGCAACACCTTGCGAGGAATTATTGGAGCGATTTAATATTGATACAAGATATATCCGACCTCTTGGGGGTATGGTTAAAATTGACGATTTTGAACTTGAATATGAAGGAAAGTATGTTGGAGTTTATGATCAATTTGGCTGTTTTTGGGGAAATAATGCAAATAAAAAATTAGACGAGATTTTATATTATGATCCTGTTATTCACCCATTTGAAGATTTCAAAACGGTTCAAGAAATACAAGAATATAATTGGCCTGATGGAACAGATAAATCTTCATTTGAAGGATTAAGGGAATATGCTAGAAAGTTATATGAAACAACGGATTATGCATTAGTGTCTGCTCCAACCGGGTGTATTTATGAATACACAACATTCCTCTTTGGGTTTTCAAAAGCATTAAGGCATTTAAAAAAGAAACCCGAATTGATTATAGCAGCGATGGAGGGGCTTTTAAAATATTGGGTAGATTATAATATTACATTCTTAAATGAAGTAGGTGAATATCTTGATGTTTTGTGTATCAACGGCGATCTTGCAGAGCAAGCAGGACCAATAATGGATTTGAGAACGTATGAAAAACTTATAAAGCCTATTGAGAGGAGACTTTCTGAAAAAGTGCATGAACTAGCTGATGTAAAGATAAATTATCATTGTTGTGGTTCAATTCCACAGTTTATTCCTCATTTTGTAGATATAAAGTATGATGCTGTTAATCCCGTACAAATTTCTGCGTATGACATGGAGCCTTGTAGTTTAAAAAAACGTTTTGGAAAGAAAATAACTTTTTGGGGTGGAATGTGTAACACTCAAGCTACTCTACCTTTTGGTACTCCCGAACAAATCAGAATGGAAGTTAAAAGAAATCTCAAGTGTCTAAAACCAGGTGGTGGGTTTGTAGCCGCAAATATTCATAATATTACAGCAGAAGTTTCCGCTGAGAATATTGTGGCAATGTTTGACGCCGAAAATGAGTTTAGAAATTACTAAAAATTAATCTGGTACATTGATAGGATAATTCCCGTATTTTCTCCGAATATTTTGCATTGCCTCAAATCGATCTAAGGTAACTGCGGGATTAATACTATGACCAGAACTGAAAATATAGCCCCCCTCTGGAGCTAATTCCCGAATTAATTTTCTGGCATAAGTTTCAATCTCTGAGATTTTTCCCATAGCTAGCATAACCGGGCTTAAATTTCCCGCAAAAGTAATTTTATCCCCATATTTCTTATTTAACTTAAAAATATCATAATCAGGATTTGCTGTTGTTGATTCAACCGGATTGATCACATCAACTCCGCAATTAATAATATCTTGGAAAATCTCTGTTAAATCACCATCAGAATGCAACATTATCTTGCAATCTTGTTTATGAGCAGCATCACAGATTTGTTTTAGCCAAGGAAATATATATTTCTGATATAAACTAGGCCTCATAAATAAACCATTTTTAAATCCATAATCGTCCCATAATAATACCATTTGAGCATCATTTTCAGCTAATATCTTTACTATCTCAAGAGTAAATGATCCACGGTCATCAAACACTTTTTTAATTTCTTTTTTTCTGCGTAATAATCTTGAAAATGCTTCTAATCCAAATCCTTCCCATGTACACTCCATTAAAGAACCAGTTGCTGGAATGGAAAAAACTTCATCATTCATCTCTTTTTGAACTTTTCTTCCACTTAGAAATTGATCTAAACGTCCTTTTAAGTTCGGATCTAGCCGTTCCCAACTCTCATAATCTTCAAAACTTTTAAAATGTCCTCCATGGTAAGCTAGTATTTGAGTACCATCTTTATATAGTTCAAATTTCATATGTCTTCCATATTCATCAATAAATCCCTCTTTTTTTTTAAGAAATTCTCGGGGAAATAGACTTACAAAGCTTAAAACTAAATCAATCCCTACTTTTCGAAAAAATTCATAAGATAATTTGTAACCTCCTGCTCCTTTTGGATCGATTCCATAATGTCTCATAATTGTATTATTTGTAAAAGCACTTTCAAAAGCAGGAACGCGATCAGGTTCTTCATGGTTAATTACTTTTAAAACTCTTTCTGGTGCTTTCATTATCCCCTAGTTCTTAAGAAGTATTTTGAATTTATATAAATAATAACATTATTCTTGATAAATAAATAATTCTTTCAATAATGTAAATAGGTCGTTGATTAATCTTAAAAGACTGAATAGAAAGTTCTTCAATAGAAAAACTGAAATAGTAGCGGAAGGCTTATTAGGGAAATATTTAATAAGAGAAACTGTAAATGGTAAAATGGTAGGGAAAATTATCGAGGTTGAAGCTTACCTCGGCCCTAATGATAAAGCCAGTCATTCATATAATTACAAAAAAACTGAAAGGACAAAAATAATGTATGGTAAACCTGGTACTCTTTATGTTTACTTCATATATGGCATGTATTTCTGCCTTAATGTGATTACGGAGTCAGAGGAGATGCCGTGCGCAATTTTAATAAGAAAGTTATATCCAATTGATGGGATCGAATTAATGTTTGAAAATCGAAAAGTACAGCTTGAAAAAAACTTTAAAAATTTAATCGATGGACCCGGAAAACTGTGTATGGCATTTAATATAACAAAAGAAGAATTTAATGGAAAAGACTCTTGTTCTATTGGCTCAAGACTGTATTTTACTCATGGTGAAAAGATAGATCAGAAAAAGATTATAAAAAGTAAAAGAATCGGAATAGACTACGCAGAAGAAGATAAAGATCTACTATTAAGATACACACTAATTAACAGAAAAAAATAATATAAGGTCTCTTTTTCTACATTTTCATAGGAGAAATTAGACATTAATGGATAAATTTAAATACCTAAATTTACAAATTATACCTTGGAATAGGATTATTGGTTGTAGGTTTAGTTTAATTAGGTTAATAACGTCTATAAGGTGATTTTATCGTAAGAGATGCCTTGAAATTTTTTCAAGCTTATGTGAAAGAAATGATTGATATAGGTGGGAGTAATTTACCAAAGGCTATATCTTCTAAATCTGGTGCGAAGTTAGGTAAGTTATATAAAAATAAAGGATTACCATTGAAAATAGAAGATTCGTTAAGTCAAATCTATACTGTATTAAATGCCAAACCAATAATAAAAAAACTAAATGATAATACATATGATGTAACTATCAAATATCCAAAGAAATTTTGCCCAATTGGGGGTTCCAATAACTCTTCACGCGCAGCATTATTTCAAGAAAATATATGTATGCCTTATACACGGGGTTTTTTAAATGAACTTTTTCCACATTACAAGTTTGAAGCTGATATCTTAAATTGTATTCCTCTAAACAATCATAAAACTTGTCATTATATCTTAAAAATAGAAAATAGAACAAATGCTCTTTGAGCTATCTATTTCTATTTAAATCCCGATAATATAGGTTTTTTCTATATTATCAAATAAATATTTTCCACATAAAGTATTAAATACTCTAAAATTGAGATTTATGTAATATATTCTCATTATTACTGTCAAGAAGGATTCTGAAATAATGTCTAAAAATAGAGACGCTTTAAAGTTTTTTCAAGCATTTATCAATGAGATGATTGAAGTGGGAGGAGCAAATCTTCCAAAATCCATATCCGTTAGTCTAGGAGCAAAATTGGCTAAAATATTAAAGGAACGGGGAATCTCTAGTTTAGAAGATAGTCTACAAAAAATTTATTCTGTGTTAAATGTTAAAACTAAAATTATTTCCATTGATAATAATACCCGAGAAATAACACTTAAATATCGCTCAAATTTTTGCCCTCTTGGTGGAAAATATAATCCTGATCGAGCAGAACTTATTCAAAAAACAATATGCATTCCATATACTAAAGCAATTTTGAATTCTCTAGATCCCGATACAAAATATAAAATAGAGTTAATGGATTGTTTCCTTAAATCTAATAATAAAAGTTGTCAGTATATAATAAGGGTAAAAGATTAAAAACCCGAATCTTGACCTCAATTCTATTGCTAAAACCAAATGCTACGCCTCTCCACACCCTTACTATAAAGCGTAAATACCTATAGTTACGAATGCTTCCTCCCGGACCTATTCGATTTTCTAATTACGAGCTTATATCTTTCCTTCAAAAGAAACCGCTCTGATACCTACCATTATAGGGAGCGCTTCGACGAGAACATAACGCTGGCTAACAATACTTATGAAACCTTGAAACGGGCAATTTCCGCTATGAGGATACTACGGTCCGTCCAGCAATGGGACTTCAGACCACCCCAAAAGGTCCAAGTCATAAAATGAACTTAATAATAAAAATATATTGTAATGAAACAATTATTATTTCAATGCCGCTTCTTTATTTATTTTTCTCCTTAAGATTGAAATAAATTCTTTTGTATCAGGAAAAACATATACTAAGTCTTCTCCGTCATCTTCAACTACAATTTCTTTAGAAAATCTCCCATCAACTTTAGCTTTTAAATCGTTTAAAATCATAAATTAAAGATATAAAAAAAGCCTCAAAAATGCATATAGCATGGTGATGACACCAGAGTTATCAAATTAACGAAGTGTAAAAGAAAAATTATTTTAAGAAAAATAACAAATTTAATTCACAAGAAGCCGATCTAGAAAAGTTTTAATCTGGTCATCAGCGGTTCGGCCATTGTTAAAAATATTTCTAAAGTATCCATTCAAATATAGTTTTATTTCCGAATTAAGATCTCGTATATCCACATAATTATATTTGCTTTTCAGCTTCTTACCATTGATCAAAGGTTTAATATGTTTTTCAATTCGGTTTAACGTGAAACCTGTAACAGCTAGATTAACTTTTGCTTTATCATCATCAGATAATTCATAGTCGCTATGGATTGTTTTTTCTCTAATCTCATTCAATTCTAATAGTATTTCTTCTAAATCTGCTGATAATTCTAATAATTTGATTTTATCTTCTAAATCCTTATCAACTTCTTCAGAAAATTGTGAATTGCAATAATTCTCTAAATTGGCATAAAATCGCACTAAGAGTTTAAATGTCTCCTTTATTTCATGCATATTTTCAAAGGCACTTAAATTTAAATTCTTTAATGAGGTTTCAATAGTGGATTTGACTTTTTCAGCAACATTTTGTAAATATTGCGAATAATCTTCAAACGGGAATCCAAAATAATAATTATTATATTTTTCTTTAATATCTTTAACTAACGCACTCTGTGACTGAATCTTCTCTTTCTTCACAATTTCTTTTACAAACTTTAATACATAATTACAACTGGGGCAATATGTAATCCAAGAGCTCAAAATTACTTCCGTTGGTTTTACCCCCATCGAGTTTATATACCCATTAAACCCTGATAAATTTTTACCGTCCGAACTGGAAAAAATTGCTTCTTCTGGATAAAATGTTCTCGGAATGAATTTTGAATTACACACAGGACATTTTAGTTTCTCTTTTTGCTTCATAACTCGATTATCTACGTGTTTTAATTAAGAATAAATTAACTTTAAAGACTCAATAATATGATATTTCGATTTGTTATATATACGGAAATAATATGTAGAAATTATAAGAAAGATACAATTTCTAAAAACTAAATTATTAATTAAATAGCATAAGTAATATTTTAATCTCAAAATTTTAATAATATCATTGTTTAATTAGCAAATACTTATCCAATATTTATTTACAGATTTATAGAGTTTAAAATGCCAGAAGAAATTACATATGTTGATGCAAAAACCCTTGAAAATTTTATGAGAGATGTTTTCATAGGGCTTGGAGTACCAGAAGAAGATGCAAAGATTATTGCTGAAGTTCTCATTACTTCTGATTTAAGGGGAATTGAGTCTCACGGTATTCAAAGATGTAAAATGTATTATGATAGGATTAAAGCTGGGATTTATGAAGTAAATACAAAAATAGATGTCATCAAGGAGGGTCCAACAACGGCGCTTTTGGATGGTAATTGTGGAATGGGGCACGTTATTGCATATAAAGCAATGAAAATGGCGATTGAAAAAGCAAAGAAGTATGGTCTTGGAGCAGTAGCCGTGAAAAATTCAACTCATTTTGGAATTGCTGGATTCTATTCACTCATGGCAATTAAGGAGGGAATGATTGGGCTAGCTGTGACGAATGCGCGACCTTCGATCCCTCCCACATTTGGTGTAGAGCCTATGTTAGGTACCAATCCATTGACAATTGGAGCACCTACGGATGATCAATTCCCATTCCTAATTGATGCTGCAACTTCAATTATACAGAGAGGT
>JAHLWJ010000062.1 GCA_019057975.1 Promethearchaeota archaeon
TTCCAAAACCATTAATTTCGATAAAATATAAAAAGACTACCATAAAAATCAATTCATATTAACGATATTTATATTCATTAAATACTATTAGGAATCTAACTTTTATATTTCACTTTATTAAAGTGTGAATGTTTTCTAACTCAAAATAAGTTTTCCCAAATTAATTCGGAGGTACACGGGGATGGAAACACAAGAAAGGGCAAAAATACTTTATAATTATGATGAAAGATTTACAGAC
Organism: Promethearchaeota archaeon; assembly: GCA_019057975.1. The sequence goes on from JAHLWJ010000062.1 coordinate 239, forward strand.
AACTTAGAAAACACTCTTTCTCTCAGGTTATTCAAGTCCAGTGATTTCATATAAAATAAATTTTTAAAATTTAATTTTGTTTATAACAAATTATTGTATTTGTTATTAGTTTAATAGACGAATTTAATACAATAATGTATATTTATCAATTTGTTATGAAGTTACCAAAAGATCTACAGCAAAAATATAGAAAAAAAGCGAGTAAGAGAGTTACAGGTAGAACCAAAAGCACCACTAATAATATATCTTTTGATGATCTAAGATATTATTTAAATCAACAATCCACAAAAAACACACAAGTTAATCTGGCTGAACATCAAAAAATGATGAAGAAAATCCAATCAATTCGTCCAATTATCAAAAAAAATATTATAGATAACATTCATGAATTAGAATTATTATTGAGTAAATATAATCCAATCCATCTCTTGCATTATTTGTGTACTAAACATTGTTTTACTAATCCTGAGACATATAAAGAATCTGAGTCAGTGAATCTGGAATTTTGGGTTGAATATGCTCTGAGTTGCGCAACTTCTATTCAATATCAGTCATCTTTTGAGAATCCTCAGGATATGATATTTACCAAATTTGAAGAACTAGTAAAGAGTATTATTAATTTATCTACACAATTTTATATGACAGAAGCGGCAGACGAAACCTATGATCCCTCTTTAAAAACAATAAGATTTCAATCTATAGTAAAGTATATGGGAGTCCGAGGAGATTCATTTGAGAATCATCATTTGGATTTGATCCATCAGACATTTCAACCTCATGATGCGTTCTTAAAAGAAAATATTGGTTTTACCACGAAAGAGATTACTGAATTCATTGATAACATTCGTACTGAGGTATTAACCAATATAACGCATGATGCAAATAGGAAGAGATTTTTTTTAAAATTCGAAGATTTAGTAAAGAAAATCAAAATGAGTAAAGGAGAAAAAATTGAAATAACTGAGAAGGATCTCAAAGAGTTTGATGAGAACGAGGAGATGATTAAACTTAAGAAAGAGTATCAGGAGTATATGCAAACCTATGAACCTTTTTACTTTAAGTTAAAACCAAGCGAAAAATTACCAAGAAAGTTATTAGAGTTATTTAGTATTAAATTCGGGGAAAATAAATTGTTTTTACAAGAAGAAAAACTTTGGCCCTTAAATAATTCACTAATTTACTCAAAACCTATCATAAAATATAAAGATGAGTTTTATGGATTTGGAAATACTATTCTTTATAGAAATATAATGGACATCCTAGAGTCTATGATCAAAGAAAAAAATCAAAATTATTATTCAAAAACATTCCTTAAAAAGAAAGCCAAAATCTTAGAAGAAATGTCCCTCAATTATTTGAGTAATATTATGCCAAAAGCGAGTATATATGGTGGGCTTTTTTATTACTTAGAACAAGATGGGGAAAAGGTTAAATATGAAACTGATGGCTTAATTATATTTGATGAAAATTTATTAATCCTTGAGGCAAAATCTCACAAACTTACACTTTCAGCAAAACGGGGCTCTGTTTTAAGAATTGAAAAAACCGTAAAGAATATAATTGATGATGCTTATAACCAGGGTATTAGATGTAAACGCTATATAATTGACAATATCCAAGCAGAGTTTTTCGATAAGGATAATAAAAAGGTTGTAACCTTAGAGGTTAAGAATTTTAGATCAATATATATTATTAATACAACTTACGAAAATCTTAGTCATTTATCAGCTCAATTGCATAACCTGAAAAATTTTAATTTAATAGAAGGAAAAGAATGGCCTTGGACAGTATTTATAAATGATTTAAGAATTATATCAGAGATTGTTGAATGTCCATCTATTTTTTTGTTGTATCTCCAAAGAAGAATCAAGATGAATGATTTGGAACTTCTAATGAACTCAGATGAATTAGATTTTTTTATGTTTTTTTTGAAGACAGGGTTGTACTTTGATGATATTAATATATCTAAAAATCAAAGAGTTAGCCTTTATGGGATGACTGATGAGCTGGATAGGTATTATCTATATCTACAAGGATATATTAAAGAAGCTGAAAAACCAGTATTCAAAATACCCACCTTTTATAAAAAAATAGTATGTAGTACAGAAGAATTGGGAAAAAGAGGATTTACACAGGCAACCATTTCCTTATTATCCATTGATGCTGAAGATCGTAAAAAATTCTCAGCACTTATAGCTAGATATAAAAAATTATCATTCAAAACAGGGAAAGATTATAAAATGTTTTTCTATTATAATAAACCTAGCCAAGGGTTATTATTTATCACGCGAACTAATTTAGCTAGAAAAGATTGGACTAGTTTTCAAGAATTTCTTGAATTAATGAAGTATAAATATAAATTAAGAACAACGATTATGTATAAATTTTTTTTTGACAATGAATCTGACGTTATTCCAAAAGTAGATTTTGAACTTTTTGAGGAAGAATGGAAATTTAATCCAAAATTAGATAGGATGGTAAGAAAATATAAACTTGAGGGAATGAGAAAAATAAAAGGTTAAAAAAATCCATAAAAAAAAGTCATTCTTTATAGCGCTTCCTTTAAGTTTAAAACAATCGATGTCCATACATATTTTATTGTTTGAGGGTTTCGCAAAACCTCGTTGACATTTAATTTGAGCTCTGAAAGCTCAAATATTACTATAAGGAGTAAATCCTTCCGCGTTGCTCTGAGGTGGAGAAAGAAAAAGAAAAGGCAACGAATGGGAGGTGGGCATCCGCATTACAACTATGATATTCCATAACTATTTAATTTTTTCGTTATTTTAGTTTTTAATTGTAGGAATAGAAGGATATACTTTTCTCGATCTTTCTCGAAAATTAATAACTCTCTTAGGATATAAATCTTATATTTAAAATTCTTATTACGATGAATAATATCAGTCACACCAGCGAACAAGCTCGACAATTTCTAAAACAGCAAGCGCTAAACGAAATTTACGATATTTCTGACTTTACAAGCTTTTATAGGCGTACATTCTATATCGTTGCGAAATATGGGCTCCAATTAAAAGCAAAGGAAGACGAACTCTTCTCTGGAGACGAATGGCATGATCCTGCCCGGAGAGATGTTCTTATAAAGAGGATGGAACAGTTCTTAAATAAATATATCAAATAATAATTCTAAGTAATCTGCTAATAAATTGAACCAAATTAATATTTACAAATTTCAAAATTTAGAAGAAAAGTTAATAAATCTCAAAACTTTTACTTTGATAAAATTTTATGCTTGGCATAGAATTGGTATAAAAGAAGCCCAAAATAGTATCGTTATTCAAGTCCTTGAAAATTTTTATTTATAAACAATCATCCAAAAAGTAATCTATGATGCATTCAATAGATATTTCAGATCAAAAATTTAATTGTTTTAAGTGTGGAAATTGCTGCTATAACATTCTACGAGAACAAGACACAGGCGAGTATGGTTACAACTTTCAAGGGGAACTATTACTAAATCCAAGGACCTCCTTAACTATTTTATATAACGAAAAGTACGAATTAGAACAAAATCTCCTCAACTACGACCTAAAAGCACGGTTTTATCCTAGTATGGTTTTTTTTATGAAGGATTATCCTTATGGATTCATATACTCCTATCAATTAGGAGTAAAGAAAAAGAAATACTGCATGTTCTACGATCTCTCTAAACGAGAGTGTAAAATCTATCCTATAAGACCTGTAATTTGTAGGTCTTACCCATTAGGATGTAACGCATTTGAAGGTTTGAACCTTCTCCCTGAAGCAACGTGTACGGGAGTAATAGAAATGGTGCACCATGTGGATTCGAACGTTAAAGAAGGAGAATTAATATACTACCCTTTCTCTCAAGATCAAATAGCTTCTGCGTTTCCTATTGAATTTTTCCTCCGTGCCAATATTATAAGCTTTAGTCTATGGGAGTTAAAAATTATCTTAGATAAATTAGGATCGATGTTTCTAGAAGAAAAAAATGTTACGCCCTCAAGAGTGAACAATTACACCCTTCTAAATTTTCACGAATTTCTTGGCTGGGCAAAGGATAAAATTACTGAGAAGCACCAGAGATTAAAGATACAGCGTTTCTCTCAAGAATTTGAGTTTGGAAAGAAACATTTCGCGCAGCAATTGGCTAATTTGGTTAAAAAACCAACCTCTAATTAAATTTTCTTAGCTATATCTGGGCTCGAGATCACAACACCTAACTCGTCTGTAATTTCATCATCAGCTAGACCATTTCCGGCAAAAGCAAAGAGATTAAAACTCGTTATCAACAAGAGGGAAGAATCCTTTGAGAGGAACTTTGCGTGGGAGCCTGAAGGATCATTAGATATCTTTAATTTGTTACCTGTTTGAGTTCTAATATCTGCAATTAAGCTCCTTGTTTTAGTTAAAAGATCGTTTGGAATCGACTACAACCTTTCTTTTCCCCATCTTACTTGAACATCCACCTTTTTCTCAAGAGCTTTATTCAGACTCGAAATTATGACTGGGCCTATTGCTTGCCTATACATTCGATCCGTGCCCAATTGAATGGATTTAGTGCCCTGCTCTAACACAGCTCTTAAAAACTTTCTATGCTCCAGATTTTCTATCAAGCATGCTATAGATAGACCTCTTACCTGTCTAATGTTTGATTTGTGTTTTTCAAAAACAGATTTTAGATTAGAAACAATGTCTTTATTCAAGGGCTCTTCGAGTAAAAGTTCTGTAGTTCTCTTCAATTCCTTAACGGTGTTTTTTAGAATTGATAAGCTTTGTCGATTTTCGCCTATGGAATCATGTTCTTTTAAAAATTTTTCACCCATAGACCTTCAAAATTTAATATTATCTCATAAAATCTCGTTTGAAATCTTCAACAAAGCAATTATATCTTTTAAATTCATGTTCAGCTTTCTCAATCCATTTATTTTCCTTGCGTTTAATAGCAAAATCTTTACCTAGTTTAAAATATTCAATAGCCATATCATAATTTCCCTTAGAAACAAAGTAATCTCCAATTTTAAAATAGACTTCAGTTTTAACCAAAGGTGATTTAAGTTTTAATAGAAGAGAATGAATTTCTTTAATTAAAAAAGTTGCTTCTTCTATTAATCCTCTATGAGGAAGATCCATCTCGATCCTTTTACCCTTTTTATCCTGAACTGGTTGCTTGATAGTATGTTCGGCTTGGTATTTTCCTTCTTCTAAATTATGTAAAGCTTTATAGTAATGCCCTAGTTCAAAATAACATCTTCCTAGCTTTATTCTAGTATCTAAAGGTGGAATTGCAAGTTTTAAAGCCGATTCAAACTTTTCAGTAGCGACTTTATAGTCATGAAGTATCATCATAATCTCGCCATATCTATATGTATAATCAGCCCATTCTGGATCAATTAAACCTAACGCTAGTTCAATCATGTTTATAGCATCTTCTCTCATATTATTTCTTGCAAATGCTATTGCCTTTTTGTAATAGATTTGGGCTTTTAAGTTGTTGTAACTATCGTTTATTGAATCATCTTCACATATTAAACTCTTTTTTTCTTCAAGAAGTTTCAGAGCTTCATCAAACTTTTCTAATTCATTTAAAATTTTTATTTTTAAAACTATTGTGATTCGATCATCAGGATTAATCTCAAGTGCATTATTTATAGTATCAAGAGCAACATCATATTTATTTAAAGACTCAAGTAGTTGTGCTTTCTTATAATAAATTCCACTGTACTTAGCGCCTACTTTTAGGGCGTTTTCAATCCCATCCAGAGCCTCTTCATATCTCCCTAACAGATTTAATATAAGGTTTCTCATTTCTAAAAATCTTTTATAATCTGGAAATAATTCAAATCCTTTATCAATCGTTTTTAATGCTTCATTAAGTTTATTTTCACTTACTAAAATTTCTGCTTTAAAATGATGATTATTTGGTTTATTTGGGTCTAATTCGATTGCTTTATTAATTGCCTCTAATGCCTCATCTTCTCGTTTCAATTTATTCAAAACCCTTGATTTGTATTCATAATAATTTGATTTATGTGGATTTAGTTCTATGGCTTTACAAATTTGAAAAATAGCCTTATCGTACTTTTCTAATGAAGCAAGAATTAATGTTTTAATAACATAAGCGTCATCTAGTCTAGGACTTGATTTTATAACCTTTTCTATGACTTCAAGAGCTTCCTCCTTCTTATCCATAATAAATAAAATTCTAGCTTTCATTCTACAGAACTCATAAGAATAAATAACTTCTCCCTTCTCTTCTTTAATTGATGAATTTTCTCTTATTAAATTCCAAGGTATCGATCTTGGACTTTTAGGCCATTTTTCAATTGCCTCATTTGTAACATCTAAGGCTTCATCATATTTTTTAAGTCCTCTTAAAGCGTCAATTTTATACTTATACATTTGTGAATCGGATATATTTAATTTTGAATATTGTGAAATTATCTTTAAAGCCTCATAATAATTTTTTTTATTAATTTTATCAACAATTTTATTATAATATTCAATTTGTAAATCATGTAATCTCTCATATTCATCATCGGGATCGATTTCATAATAACTCCTTAAGACTTTTCGAGCTATTGTACCTTCGTTATTATCAATTAATTGTTGTATTGTATAGATGTACAAATGTAATCCTTTCTCTTTAATAGGCTTTAAGATTTCGTCAATATCTTCTGGTTTTCCTGTTAAAATCAAGAGAACTATTTTTTTTCTCAAACATTCATATGCATCTTCATCATAGTCGTCGGGCTTAATTGAACCATCATTGGTCGCATAACCTATAATTGTATTAACTTCCTCCAACGCAATATTGTATCTTTGTAGACCAATCAAAATATCGATTTTTATTAAAAAATAGTCAAAATCTATAGCACCAAATTTCTCAATTGCCTTTAATGCTTCCTCATAACGCTGTAACTCCTTTAAAATTAAAGCATAAGTCTTAAAGTGAAATGGCCCATGGAGAGGCATATAATATTTTTCTTGTTCTACCGCTTTTTCGATATATTCTATTGCTTCCTCATATCTTTTTAACATAAAAAGAATCTTAGCTAATTTAACAAAATCAACTGTTTTATAGTCGAATCCTAATAGTCTATTAACTATCTTCGATGCTTTATCATTTTCATTTAGATTAGTTAATATCTTAGATTTTAGTAATAAGGTATTGTTGTTATCAGGATCAATTTTAAGGGCTTTATTAATTAGTTCTAGTGCACTATTGTATTTTTTATATTGGAAGGAACTAAAAAAAGCGGATTCATTATATATCTGATTAATTAAAAATTGTTTCGATAATAAATGAGACACATTATATAATTCTATACACTCATCAACCCTTCCTAACTTAATAAGTATTTGTGCTTTCTTCTCAAATATTTTTTCTTGATCATCAATTTTTAAAGCCTCTTCTATTGCATCTAAAGCTAAATCATAGTTACTCATTCTATAAAGTATGTCCGCTTTTAGTCTGTAAAAGTTAAATCCTGATGGCATAGGATTTAATTTAATACCCCTCTCAATTGTTTCAAGAGCTTCTTTATATAACTCTAATCTAGACTTAGAATATTTAGAGGGAGTAAATGACATAGAACTTAAAATTTCAGCCTTCCAATAGTAAAGTTCAGGATTATCCTCTACATCAAGGACTTTATTTATTTGGCTTAATGTGCCTTCATAATCACGCCCTTCATATAATTCCCAGGCTTTTTTTAGCAAATTGTCTTTATGGAAATAATTTAATTCTTTAAAAGAAGAGGGAGATCTCTCAAGATTATCAGCAATAACAGATTTTTGAGGTTTTTTGTCCCCAAAGTTATGATATCTTTCCAATTTTATTGATTCTAATGCTATTGACTTCACACTCTTTGGCATTTCGGGTAATTCTGTAATTTTTGCATATTCAATAAATTTGGAAGGAATTTTTTTGACATTTTCTTTTATATCCTTCCTAAAATCATCAATTAAATTGTACAGAGCATTAGCAGTATCTGGATGAAATAATTTATACTTATCCACCAATGTAATTATAATATCTTGATAAATTTTTGCCAATTCTCCCAAATTATATTCTATAATTCCGAGATTAGTTTTATGTATAAATATTTTTAGATGGGAATCAACTGTGTCTTTAAACACTCTCCCATATTCACTGTCTTCGCTAAAAAAGAGGGTAATTTCATCAAATGGCAAGACTAATTTGTGAAATCTAGTATCGTAGTCTTTTTTCGCTAATATTCTTTCTAGAAAAATCCCAATCTCATGAGTTGTAAGTGAACCTTCTGAAATACTATTGTATTTTTCTCTGAAAAATTCTATAGATGCAGAATACCTTGGGTAGAATTTTGGATGATTAAGAGTTAAAAATAATAATAACTTATTGAATTTTTCTTCTTCAAAGAAGATTTTATAAACTTTATCAAAAGTAATAACAGAAGCCAAATTTAAGTATTCAATTTGTAATTGATAATCATCAATTTTATTATTTTGAAAAAAAACCTTTAATCGATCGGCTTGATTTTTACTTCTCCTCATTTCCATTTTATGCTCTGTTTCATAATCAAGCCCATATATTTTTGATCTTTTTGATAAATAAATTTCCCCTGAGCTTGTTATAAAATAATTGACTTTTTTACGATCTTTTTCATCTCTTTTAACATCTACGTAATTTTTCTCCAATAAGTTTCCAAAATACTTGTAAAAAGTAGTTTTTTTTATTTTATCAGGTTCGTTTCCTTCTCTTATAAAATCAGAAGGATTAAGAGGACCTTGTAAGCTTAAAGCATATAATATAATATCTCCTTTATCTCCATCTCCTCTCTTCCAAATTTTAGGATGAACTAATTCTTTTAAGCTCATAATAATAAAAAAACAATTTTATAATTTAAAGTTTGTGATACGCGAACATGTTCGGGAATTATGAACTTAAATATTAAAAATTCTTAAATAATAATAAGCAAAAAAAAAATAAAATTATATTAAATGGTAAAAAATGTGCTTAGAAATAGTTTTTAAGGAATTTCCTCACCTAAACGAGCTTTTTATTTATATTGACGGAAGCAATATTGCTTATTCTCGTTATAATAAAATAAAAGAACCGATGTTATCAGATATTCTATTAGTTTTTGACTATCTCTTAAAAACTTTAGAAATTGAAAAAGAAAACATACGTTGCATATGCGATCCTACACTTAAGTACTATATAGATAATCCTATTGAGTACGAAGTTTTAATTAAAGAAAGGATAATTATTGAAGCACCAAAAGTTGCAGATGAGTTTATTCTTAGTTTTGCATTACAACATGACTTTTGCCTGATTATTTCGAACGATAGATTTAGACAATATATAAATCAACTACCAAGTAAAGAGTGGCTAGAAGATAGAAGAATTTCCTTTATGATAATTAACAAGGAAGTATGTTTAAGTCCTAATATCGATTTCGATAAGATATTACATAACAAATTTCCTTTGAATCAAATACAAGAATCATCAAAATTATCTGCTCTTGATTTTTTAGAAAGGATAGAAAAATCAGAAGGAGAGTTAGATTTATTCTAAATTACAAAAAAGAAGTGATAAAAAAGGTTGGAAAAAGCGGGAAAAACTGATTTATTAATAGATATTAAAACCAATCAAATATTTCAAACCATTGCTTTTAAATATGTTGATTACTTTTATGATCATATTATGAATGATTCAAATAGATCTAAATCGTTTGAGGAAACCCTTAAGAAAGCAAAAGAAGGAGACCTGTATAATTATGATAATTGGTTAATTTCTCACCGTATTGATCCTAAAAAAATAAGGTTAAATTATATAAGAAAGCAATTCATAAAAAATCCTGAATTTTATATCGGTAATGATCAAGATCTTTTAGTAATCGCTGAAAAAATAGGGCTCTTCTTAAGCCAAAGACCAAAATCCTACCAAATTCCTATAATCGGTTGTAAAGGTTTTGGAAAGTCACTGTTCATATCTTTAATTTTTAAGCTTGGAAGTACAAACGCTCCAATAAATATGGAGAAAAAGTTTGTTTTAGAAAGCTTTTTTGGGAGAAAAAAACACCCTGGTGCCATTTATTCTCAAAATTCAAATACAGCAGTCAGACTCTTAGATGATTGTGGGGAATATACTGACATTATATACACAATTAATAATGTAATTAAAAGTGAAGGAGATGCACTTTTTATTACAACCTGGAATCCTGAAAATTGGTTATACATTTATGAGATATTTAAGGATGAATTGCCATTTGAAGATATTATTATACTCAAACCCTTTTCAGAAGGCGAATTATCAGCTTTTTTAGACGAATTATTTAACTTAATTTTAATTTCAGGGGAACAAAAAGAAAAATCAATCAAAATGCCAGATTTAGTAGATTATGAAAAATTCAGTAAGGAGAACATAGTAAATATTTTGATTAAGTTTACACTAGGGATTCCAATGATTACTGCTGATCTTTTATTTAGATGCTTTAAAATAATGTTTAAAATGGAGAAAACTGCATTAGATGGAAAAATCATAAAATTAGCTGCTGAGAAAATGGATCTTGAAAACCAAAATAAAAAAATAGATGAATTAACCCCACAACACATAGAATTTTTAAAACGATTACTTATAGACAAGAATGGAGATGGAACTCGACCAATTGATTTACTCGAAGAATTTAATCTTGATAAATCAACAATATCTTACCACCTAAGCAAACTCGTTGATAAAGAGATAATAGAAGTAAATAAGATGGGAAAATCCTCTTTTTATAGAGTTAAAAATCATTTAATCCCTTTTGTACAATTGAAATTACTAAAAAAAATTTATTTAAAAAAACAATTTATTAAGGAAGAGTGAAAGATGGAAAAAGAACATAAATCTGTTAGTAAATTACTAAATAAAGCTTTTGGAAACATTGGACTACGTTATGGAGGAACACGAGGAAGGGTGATTCATGAAGCTTACTCTAAATACTATAAAAAAATCTTCAAAACACCAGATCGAAGTAATAAACTAAATTATCGAATATTTAGTGAAAGGCTTACCAAAGCGAAGGTTGATGTGTTAGCAGATATTAAAATGCATCCAGATTATGAAATTTATCATGAGGATGTTAAAATACTTTTAAACGCCTTACATAAAGATATTCGGCAAGAAGGAAAAGCTTTGGCAAAAGATAATTATAATATCATAATACCCATAGAAGTTGAGATTAATCTTTTTGGGGGTGAAGTGTCTTTTGAAATTGAAACTGTTGGAAAAATCGGTGGTTTGCAAATTCCTGCTCAACTTGATTGCTCGATTGAAATTGATTCGGATACATTCATTGTAAGAGATTTCAAATCCTACGAAAAAGAAAATGACGATAATCCTATTGATCCAGAATCCCCGCATCATAGAGCCTTCATGCAAGTATGTCTTTATGCGATAATTTTTGAAAAAGAATTCTATCAAAAGTGTAAAGCTATTCAATTAGCATATTTCCCAAACAACATTATCTCTTATGCTTTTACAGAAGAATTGAGGGAAAATGTGAAAAAATTTGTCAAAGATACCGCATTTGAAGGATTTGAAGGAATCAGTTTTCAATTTTTTTCAGAAGAGAATGGTGTTGCTGATGAGAGATTTGATGAATTTGATACTAAATCAAGATTAACTACTGCTACTACCACTGCTACTCCTCCTCCAAGTATCCCTAATAAAGGCAAAGGCTCTGGTGATTCATTCGATGAGAATAGTTTAGGTTGGATTAATACTATTAAGGGTAAACCGCTCCAACTCATAATGGGACAGGACAACAAGATGGAAGGTTTCTTGCATCCTAATAAAGCCCACCAAGTAAAAGTTGGATACTGTGTTATCGTTGAAAAGGAAAATGATGGAGTGAGGATTATGTGCATCGTGAAAAAAATTGAATGTTCTGAAGATTGCTTTCCAGGAGAGACTTCAAGTCATAAAGAAGAAAACTACAAGATTACACTAATCCCTGTAGGACAGTTCAATCCTGAAGGATATCAAGATCTACTACCGCAAACTGTTATTGGTGGAAAAATAAAAATCCCTTCAAACGTGGAGTTTTCCGAGTTTAAGAAGATTCCGCAAAACGGGATGCTAATTGGTCACATTCAAGGTTTGAATACTGGAATATCATACCCACTTGGAATTAAAACATTATACCAAAGTCTCTTCATGAGTGGTCAACAAGGGACTGGAAAAACAACTTCATTAAAGTCAATGGCACTTCAAATAGCTCAAGTTAAGAATGGTCCGGCACAAATCATACTGGACAACGAAGGTGAATATGGAGATTTGCGAAATATTCCTTCCAATAAGAAAGCTGAAGAAATTATGAGACGGCACGGGATTAAAGAACTGGAGCTCGGACAGTTTCGCTTGATAACTATAGACATAAATGGTGGTTACTGCCTAACATTGAAAGCAATCGATCCAGTGGATTTACCCTACTTTCTACACGAGTTAACAGCAATATCTCATGACACGCTACAAGCAATTATTTATGATTTAATTGAAGATAATAAGGAACACGAATTTACTTTACCAGAATTAATGAAATTAATTATTAAATACATGGAAAACAAAAAGTATGGGGCTACGGATGGAACAAAAAAGGCAATTATGAGAGCATTGACTTCAATTTCTCTAAGAATCTTCGATGTACCAGGTGTAAAGCCAATCGATTTCAAATCAATATTAGTTTCTGGAAAAATCACTGTAATTAATACATATAACTTACGCGATTCTCATCAGAGAATTGTTGGTCTCTATCTTTTGGCAATGCTGCATAAAAGAGCCTTAAAAGGTAAAGAGAAAATTAATGTGGTTTTTTTCTTGGATGAGATTCAACGACTCATACCGAAATCGAAATCAACTTCAGATTCTGAGTATCAGAAACGTATCATTAAATTCCTAGATGAGGTAGTACACCGAGGGAGAAAAAGAGATTATGGTGTTATATTTGCGACTCAGAGCGTTGCGGATGTAAAAAAAGAGATCATTGATTTATGTAATACAAAAGTTTTCTTTCAGACGCAGGGAAGCGGCATTAATTACATAAAGGATTACTTCAGCAATAAAGAAGATTTAGAGCGATTGAAAAAGCTTCCAGTTGGACAAGCTTTCATTACAAGCAAGGGAAAACATGAACCTGTAGAAATTAGATTTCCTAATATTAATTAATTTTTTTTTTTTTATCAAATTACAAGGTCGATAGAAGTAAAAAAAAAACATAGTAGCTATGTTTCAATCATGTTTTTCTTCTGTGTAATCCTCATAATCTGCTTCCAACTCAAAATCAGATTCAATCTTATAATAAAACTCGTCTGGTTGATTATATCCGTTTTCAAAATTAATATCACAATCTCCATGAGTACTACCTTAAATTATTTCATTCCCATAACTGCATTCAATAACTTTATCTAGATTTCTTGATTAATTTGGGAATTTCTTACTTGAAAATATTTAACTTGAAAAAATTTCTCGAAGTCTCAATATTTCTAAAGTATAACTTTGTAATTGCTCAGCAAATAACTTTAATTTTATTTTAACATTTTTAGAAGTTCCCTCTCCTCGATAATGAGTATATCCGCTTAATTTTTTATAAAGACTCCTATATCCTGTCGCGATTCCTACGATCGGTTCATAATTTTTATCAAAGACGCGGGCGAAGCTTAACACTAAAGGCTTAAATCTTGATTAATTTACCTTATTCACTCAATAAAAATTAGCACTTAAAGTTTTAACTCCCTTTTGGAAGACTCTAAGTATTCCCCTTCCGAGGTTTGGTTAGTATGAATGGTTATGAGTCTTAATTATTGGTTTTTTATCAAAGTCTAAGATCTGATAATGAGGGAATTATATTTTACTATTAATAAACAGTATTTTAACAATAAATATTAATTTAATATTATACTAATTAAATATTGAGAAATTTAAATGTATTTCATAATATAAGAAAGGAAAGACAAAATAATGTTTAATGTTATTTCTTCTAAAGAACCATTACCTAGTTCAATTGAAATTTTTACAATTGAAAGAAAAAATTTAGATATTAGATTGAGAGAGTTACGTAAGACATATTTCGAATTAGGATGGAATATCGTTATCATAAAAGATAAAATAGGTTTTATGGCTATTGATAAAGAGAATATCGATGAAGAGCCTCCTCTTTTAGAGGAATGTTGGAAAGAAGAAAGTGATATTATGAAAAGTATGTTTTATCTATTTGATTCATTAGATAGCCAAAATCAACTTTCACATTCTTTTTTTACGACATTAAAATATAACTCATTAAAAAATCTTGGAGAAGATAAATTTGTTATTGCAAAAGACCTTAATCTTCATTTTAAAAGGGATCTACTACTTAAAAAACCAGTTTTAGATACCAAATATTATAAAGTATATGAAGGTCTTCAATTTGTTCCATCATTAAAAAAGGAAAATAATGATTTATATCCTCTATTTATTGTTAAGCGAGTGATAAGAGTAAAAGGACAAATTAGAGGAAGTCCAAGACAATTACAGTATTTGTCGAATTTAAATACAGAAGTATACTTTAATCAATTAAATTCTTTACTAAAAGAATTTATTGGAAATGAACTTGAATGCAACCTTGGTAATTATGTTTTTAAAATAAAAGGTTATACAGAGGAATTTGAGACAGAATTTTTTGAGATATCTAAGAAAGATCTCGAGATTATCAGTGAAGAAGTTGAAGAATATAATGAAGACGATCTATTCTTAGAAGAAATCGAAGAAGAATATGAAGAAGACGAGGAATTAGAAAATGAGGAAATCTTAGAAGAAGAAATAATAGAATATGTATTTCCCAGAATTCCAAAACGGTTAGAATACGCTATAATCAAGTCACCACCTTTATGGGTTGGAAGAAATGAAAAAAAATCAAATACTACTACAATGCATCTATTAAATCAATTTGGGCCTTTAGAATCCCCTCAATATAAAATTGTTTTTATTCCTTTATATCCTGAAAATCAAAGAAATATTAAAGAGAAATTAGAAAAGGTATGTAATTTAATAATAAATGGTAGTGGAATTGGTAGATTTGATTTTCCAGGATTAAAAAGAAGATTTGGATTAAATATTTCATTGGGAAACTCTAAATCCTTTCCAGTTGATTTGAATCGGGAAAATTTTAAAAGAAATATACATTCAATCTTACTTGAATTAAGAAATGAATTTTCAAATCTTCCTCTCTCATTTTCTCTCAGTTCAGAGATAGTTCCAATTTTTATAGTCGGGTTTAGAGAACATGTTTTCAGAGAATGGGGGAAATATACACCATTATATCAATATTTTAAAGAGAATCTTGTTTGTTTAGGTTTTCCAAGTCAAATGATTACAAAGTTCGACAAATTTCTGGTTGGAGATTGGATTTCTTTTCCTTTATGGAGTATTGCAACTAGTATCTTTGCAAAAATTGGAGGTATTCCATGGCATGTCGATGCGGGTCTGACTAAAAATAAAAAAGCTATAGATGCTATTATTGGGTATCGATTTGCAAGATCATTTTCAGATGAAGAAAATGTATTTATTTTAGGAATAGCTACAATCTTTACTGGAAATGGAAGATATTTAGGATTTAAAGTTGGTACTGTAAATATAGATGATACAATTGATAATTATAATTTTTTCTTTAGAAGTCACGGATATACAAGAAGATACGAAGGACTAAAAATACATGCGGAGGATGTAAAGACCTTATTTAATGATGCAGTAAGACATATTGAAAATAATATTTTATTTCAGGATGAGCCTGGAGGTGTTATTGTTCATAGATTGGGATCAATTTCAAATGAAGAAGCAGATTCATTTTTAGAATGCTTCCAATTATCAAATTTTTCCGCTGGAGCTTTGGTTTCTATGTCAGAATTTCCATTAAGATGGAAATTTAATAATCAAACTGTTGTTAGAGGTACTTGGATTAATATAAACGAAAATTCAGGATTATTGTTTCCTCAAGGAAGAACTACATATTTTCAAGGTATAAAAAATAAAAATTATAACCCATCCTCAGTTCCTAAATCATTTAAAGTAAAAATTCTCAGAGATAATGGAGTATACAATAAACCCTATGAGGCTGCTGATGATATAATGGCATTATCTCGAATGAATTGGAGACATGTAACATATATTCCATCAATTTATCCAATAAGTTTAGAATATTCATTAATTATAGCCCAAAACCTAAAAAATAATATAATCCCAACTGGCGATTTGATAAAATTACCTTGGTTCTTATAAACTATGTTAGATGAGATTTCAAAGTTCAAAATAGAGATAGAACAATGTTTTGAATCTAAAGATTATATAAATCGAGATTTAAAAAGAATAATAAATTTTTTAATTAATTTATTTAATTCTGACGTAATATTTGTTGAAGATGAGGAAGACCATAAAAATCTAGTAAAAATTGAATTCATAATAAATGATATTTCTGTGTATTTAGATTCTATCAAAATTATAGAAAATCTTTGGAAAGATTACAATTTTTGGTTGACAAATTCTATTTTTTTCCACTATTTTTGGGAGATTATTCAATATTTTAAATTAGATACTTCTATTAAGATTAAACATAAGTTTGATAAAATTTTGGCTGAAATTGAAAGCCAAATCGTTAAGTGGAAAACTGATTTCAAATTAGAGTTTGTTTTAAATGTGTGTTTTTTAATATTTAAGGAAAAGAAAGAAATTCTCGCGTACTTTGAAGGTTTAAAGATCAAAATAAGAAATACAAAAGAAGCGAAATACATTGAAAAATTATTAGATTTTATTTCGTCTGGAAATTTCGAAGTAAGTTTAATAAAATTATTGGAAAATGATATAGAAATTGCATTATGCTTCACTTTAATTTTACTCAAATTTGGTAAAAAAACTGAGTTGGATATTGCTAAAAATTATCTTGACTCTAAAGTAAATGAATTATGGAAAAGAATTATAAGATTAAATAATAAACCAGAAATTGGTTCGTTCATTAGAGATTGGTTATGTTTAAGATTGCTTCAAATTCAAATTAAGAAAAAATTATCATTTTATAACACTTATAATGTCGATGAACTTGATTTCTTCACATTATCTCCAAGAAATTTTGAAAGACTTCTTTTTTGGATATTTAAAAAAAAGAAGGGTTGGAAAGAGATACAATGGAGAGGTGCGGGGGGTAGTGAAAAAGGCAAAGATATACTTGCTATAAAAAAGAAAAGTGAAAGGAATTGGATAATCCAAGCAAAACGGGAAAAAAGTTTTAGTAGGAGCAACTTTGAACAAGAATTTGAAAAAGTTTTAAGTGAACTTAAAAATTATGATTGTGAGGGATATCAGATTTTTTTAGCTAGAAACGCTACTGAAGATATATTTAAATGTGGAGAGGAATTAGCTAAAGAATATAAGTATCAAATTAAAGTAAAAGATAGAGAGGAAATTAATTATATTGTAAAACATGAACCTATTTTATTGAAAGAGTTTTTCAATTATCCAATAAAAACTAATTAAAAAAGCAAGGCAAATACTCAAAGACTATGCAAAAAATAGGGCTTTATTGGAACTGAACTGATATTCTTTTAATTAACGAATAAAATTTTATTCCCCAG
>JAHLWJ010000364.1 GCA_019057975.1 Promethearchaeota archaeon
TGATCAAAGAAAAATCTTCAATACCAGAAATTTGGTCTCATAAATTAACTAAGATTTATGGAAGAGGAGAAACTAGTGTAAAAGCAGTGAATAAAATTGATATTTATATGGAACCAGGAGTTCATGGTTTTTTAGGTCCAAACGGTGCAGGAAAAACTTCAACAATCAATATGCTAATAGGAGCAATCTCAATTACAGATGGTAAAGCAAATGTTAAAGGTGAAGTTGCTGGTTCTGTAAGAGCGCGCCGAATAATAGGATTTTTACCTCAGGATCCCGCTTTTTATGATAATATGAGTGGAGAACAATATTTAAATTATATAGGAGAACTAAGTGGATTGAGAAGCAGTGAAGCTAAGAAAAGAACTCTTGAATTGCTAGAAAAATTAGAATTAATGGGAGCTCGAGAAAGAAGAATTGAAAAATATTCAGAAGGAATGAAACAACGAGTCGGTATTGCAGCAGCTCTCATACATGAACCCGAGATATTAATATTGGATGAGCCAACATCGAATTTAGATCCTATAGGACGAAAAAAGGTTATAGGTGATATTAAAATATTATCAAAAGAAGTGAGTGTGTTTGTTTCAAGCCATATATTATCTGAAATAGAACAAATGTGCGTAAACGTCACGATGATTAATAAAGGAAAAATAGTCCTAGCAGATACTATTAAGAATATTAAAAAGATGCATTCTATCAAAGGGGGTCGCAACATCATTATTTTAGACACAAGTTCAAATGAAAAAGTAATTCAACAATTGAAGGAAAAGGATTTTGTTACTAATACCTGGATTGATGAGAATGATAAAAAAATATACATATTATCAAAAGATATCGAAATGCTTCAGAAGGCTATTCCTAAAATGATTATAGATAATAACGTAATTTTACGAGAGTTTTTTCAACCTGAAACGTCTTTACAGGATATATTTATCGAAATAATGGAAGAGGAGGTGAATAATGAATGAATGCTACCGATCCCAATCCAGTTAAACCAAAACTTAGAGAAATAAATCCATTTCCCGGAATAAGCTCAACACCCTCTTTCGCATTGTTCAAAAAGACGCTAATTTTTGATTTATGTACTATAAAAAGACTTATAATGTCTGTTGTTTTTATGGTGCTAGTTCCTGCATTAATTTTAGCTTTTACCCCACCTGATAAACTTTCAGGAGATGAATATGTAGTACAATTATTAGGATTTACTACATGGTATTATAATTTTGCTATTATGTTTCCAATTATTATTATAGGTGCTACAGGACCCTTAATTTCTGAAGAATTAAGATCGGGAACATTGTTGTTTCTAGTAAGCAAACCAATTAATCGAACAAGAATAGTACTGAGTAAATTTATCGCTCTTTATGTATTTGGAATAGTAGTAAGTTTTCTGAGTTTATCTATAATTTCATTATTCGCAGTAATTAAATATCCTTTCGCGGATATTGGTGAATATTTCGGGATATTCATTCTCTATTCCTTAATTATTACATTGTTCTTTGGAGGAGTAACTATGGGTTTCTCATCGATATTTAGAAGGCCTCGAAATGTCTTAATGCTCCCGCTTGCATTGGTAATCTTTTCGTTTCTTGTTATGATGATGTTTAAACCTCTCTTACTATTCGGTAATAATTGGTATGAGAAATATTTACTATATAATCTGGACATTGGATATCATTTTGCTAATATCTTTTTATGGATCGGAGAATCTTTTGTTCCGGAAATTTTGGATTATTTTGGCCAAATTTTTTGGTTGTTTGGTATTACTACAATTGATTTTGAAGGTGGGGGTACTGACTATGAGAGAACTAATTACTATGATCCTGTAGTTTCGTTTATTTATTTAATTGTGATTGCGGTCGTCTTTTTAGTTGTTGGGGCACTATACTTGAAAAAACGTGATATTTCATAATAAATTTATTTTAAAACAGAGAAAAAGGCATTTTTTTTATTTTTCTATTTTTATTCCCATTTTAAAATGCTTCAGACCTACTCCTTGACTAATCGATAACTATTTTAAGCTAATTATAATAGTATAATTATGCAAGTTTTAGGAATTGTTGGGAGTCCTCGACTTGGTGGAAACACTGAAATATTAGTAGATGAAGTATTGGCTGGAGCAAAAGAAGCGGGAGCATCAATTGAAAAAGTTATATTGAATAAATTAGACATTAAACCTTGTCAGGCATGTAATACTTGTCATAAAACAGGAAATTGCATGCATAAAGATGATATGCCAGCACTACTAGATAAAATGGAACAAAGTGAGTTGTGGATTTTAGGTACCCCTATATATTGGTGGGGTCCGACAGCGCAATTTAAAACCTTTTTAGATAGATGGTATCACCCAAAACACCAAACTTTCAAGGGAAAACATGTTATACTTGTAATCCCATTAGGTGGAGGTCATGAAAGGTACGCACGACACACAACTGGGCTTCTTACAGACGTTTTAAATTACTTAAGTATAGAGTTAATTGAAACCGTACTTGCACCAGGTTTTAACCGACGGGGTGAAGTTAAAAACAATGGTAATTTGATGACAAAAGCTTATAATGCGGGATTAGAAGCTATAAAAAAATTGTGAGAATTAACTAATTTTCTAATCTAATTGCTTGAATTTCCTTATCTACAGCGATCATAGACACCTTGAATAATATGTATTTAATATTTTATTCTAAGCCTTCCACATCTAATGGTGCACGTGGCACCATTAATAATTCAATATTATTAAATTATAATCAATTAACTCTTAAGTCATCATTCGATTATCTTCTTAATACTTAAAAATTTGATAAGAATGGCAGTAAAAAAAGGAGAATGGATTAAAGTCGAATACATAGGGACTTTTAACGATGGAACGGTTTTTGATAGTACAGAAGTAAATGGAGGAGCCCCCTTAAAATTTCAAGTAGGAATGGGGCAACTTGTTAAGGGATTCGATGACTCTGTTATAGATAAGAATATTGGCGATGAATATACAATCAAACTCGAGCCTTCCGAAGCATACGGTGAACTTAAGGAAGGAATAACTCAAAGAGTTCCAAAAGCACAATTTCCTAAGGGAGTTGACCTCCAACCTGGTTTAATGTTGATGGTTATGGGACCACAGGGTCAAATGCCCGCTTCAATAAAATCAATTGAAGAGGATGAGGTAATTATCGATTTAAATCATCCTATGGCAGGTAAAGTTCTAAATTTTAAAATCAAGATTGTCGAAACAGATTGTGAACCTGATCCACCTACCGCATGTGGTTGCGGATGTGGACAGGATCAAAGCCATGATGGTGGATGTGGACATGATCATAGTCACGATGGTGGATGTTGTTAAATTTATTAATTCTTTTTCTTATTTTAATTAATTTTTTTTTAATTTCTGATTTATTATTCATGTTACTTGACTTTGTTAATCAAAATTAATTTTTCTAAAAATAAAAATTAATTAATTTTCTTTCTTTTCTTAATCCTAAATAAGATTATACTTTGTAATTAATTTCAAATTAGTGAAGATTATGGAAGAAAAAATATATGTTATTGGAGTTGGACACATCAAATTCGGCAAGAATCCTGATAAAACCATGAAAAGTATGACTGGTGAATCTGCTGAGTTAGCTCTAAAGGATTGTGGCTTAAATAAAAGCGATTTAGATGCCGCTTGGTTTAGTAATTCAGGTTGGGGCCAATCTGAGTATCAGCATTGTATTCGAGGTCAAGTAGCACTAAGTGGACATGGCATTGACAAAATTCCCATTACAAATGTAGAAAATGCATGTGCTGGCGGTAGCACTGCCTTTAATAATGCATTCATCTCTGTTAAAGCTGAAATGTATGATGTTGCATTAGCAGTTGGTACTGAAAAAATGTATTTCGATAAACCCCCCCGAGTATCCGGCGGTGGGATTCCTGGACTCGGTAGAATGTCAGGCTTTATATCTGGCACAGATGTCGAAGCTACCCTCAATATGATGGATCAATTGAAAAAGCAAATTGCAGAGGGAAATAAACAAGCGGAAAAGGAAAAGGGTGAAGGAGATAAGCCAAAAAAGAAGGACCACAGCATTTTTATGGATTTTTACGCAATGGGTGCTCGGTATCACATGAAAACATATGGAACCACCCAAAAGCAAATTGCTATGATCGCAGCAAAAAATCATAATAATTCTACAATGAATCCTTTAGCTCAGTATACATTTCCTCAGACTGTAGAGCAAGTTATGGAAGATTACGTTGTTGCTTATCCATTAACAAGAGCAATGTGTGCTCCAATCGGAGATGGTTCTGCTGCAGCGATTCTTTGTTCCGAGAAATACTTAGAGGAAAACCCGGAATTAAAGGAAAGAGCAATTCTAGTGCGAGCCTCAATATTAAGATCAGGTTCATTGAAACCATATAATGCAATTGGGGTTGCTTCTACTGCTGCTTATGAAATGGCTGGGCTTGGTCCAGAAGATATTGATGTAGCAGAGGTTCATGATGCAACTGCGTACGCAGAGCTTGATATAATTGAAAAGTTAGGCTTCTGCCCTGTTGGACAAGGTGGACCATTTGTTGAAAGTGGTGCTACACAACTCGATGGAAAAGTAGCTGTTAACCCTAGTGGTGGTCTTTTAGCTCGAGGACATCCTATTGGTGCATCTGGTCTTGCACAAATGTATGAATTGGTTACACAATTACGTGGTGAAGCTGGTAAAAGACAGGTTAAGGATGCTAAAATAGCTCTTGCTCATAATGGAGGCGGTAATTTAGGACCTGGAGAAGCAGCACTTTGTGTACATATTTTTGAAAAAAATTAATCATTTTTTTATTTTCTA
>JAHLWJ010000365.1 GCA_019057975.1 Promethearchaeota archaeon
ATATGTTTAATCTAAAAGAATTTCAAAACGATTTGGTCCTTGAACCTATTGTTGACAAGCTTAACAAATTTCTAAGTAAGAATAAAACCCAAAAAGTAATAAAAGTAATAGAAGAATTAGAGAGTTTATTAGATCAATCTGAACATGCTGTACCTATAACATATATTTTTAGTATCTTAGCAGAGCATGATGCCGATCTTATAACCGAGAGAATTATTCAAAAAGTAGAAACTTTTCTCTATTCTGCCGATATAAAATTAAGAGTAAATTCACTAATCGTTATAGGATTTGCCCTTCTAGCAAATCAAAGTCTTGTTGAAAACTATTTTAATAAATTCGCAGAATTTTTAACAGACCAATTGGATGATATGAGAGACAATGTTCACTTTTTTTTACTTGAATTAGTGAGAAAAAATCCAAATTTAATTAATTCTATTAAAGATAATATATTAAAGAGTCTTTCTGTGGAGCAAATTAAAGAAAATTTATTGTCTTTATTTAATTTGCTTGGATACTGTAAAGATTTGGACTTTAACCAGTTATATTATCTGAGAGATATTTCAAAATCATTAGTCGCATCTTATTATGAAGTTAAGCCTATAATTGTTGCAGATCTATTAAAAGTCATTTCTCGGTTTTTTCCGGATTTGAAAGAGAATGATTTAGCAACTGTGAGAATTGATGATTTATTGGACTTATTAGATAAGCAGTTTCTTATGAAAAAATATAATTTTTCTAAAATATCAAGAAATTCTAATTTATCATTAAAAGACTATATAAAAAAAATCAAAAAATCAGAGCTGAAAGATGAGAAGTTTTTTTTCTATACAAAAACAAAAACGAATTTAATATTTGTTTACGAACTTGAAAGAGATAAGCTAATAGACTTTTTTGAAGAAGACTTAAAAATATCTAAAGGAAAAATACAAGAAACTTTTTCTCAAATAATTCAAGATGAGTCAGAATTAAAAGTTTTTATCCAAACTTTGATAAATTTAAAAATTATTAAGGGTTATTATTCAAATTTGGGATTATTCTATTCATACAATTACATTAAATCAAGACTAGTTGATGACCTGATTCAAAAAGGAATTATTAATATAAAGAAATACAATTACCTTCCACCTCCGTTTATAGAAGGTATAATAAAAGACATAAAGTTTTCTCAAAAGGATAAACTACTATTAGGAAAAGATAAGAATACTTATTATTCTTTAAAGAAGATACAAAAACAAATAAATCGAGAGGCAGCAAAAAATAGTGTAATTGATTTAAGATCCTATCGAGAAAGATTGATTGATATAGATTTTATTAATTTAATTAAAAATTTACCTAAAGGTTATTTATCTAATTATCATAAAGGAACTCAATGGTTAACTAACTTAGGTACTCTTAAAATATCAAATGAAATTCAAAGCTCGAAAATATTTGGATTCTTTGATATAATTAAGAACTCAAAAAAAATAAATATAGGACAAATCCTATTAATAGATGTATTTGATCACACCGTTGATCAGAGAAGTGGAATTTGGGGTAAAAGAAAGGAAGTCTTCTATTATTCTAAATATTTGACAGAGAAAATAGAAAAAATTAGTTCGATTTCAGATGAAGGAGAAAAATCTAAGCAAATTGATTTATTAGCTAGAGAGTTGAATATTGATAAAAATTTAATAGTGACAAAAATTGATGAGAACCTACAATTAATTGGTGAAGAGATTAAGAAAAAAGATCAGATAAAAGCTAGTGAGTATCTTGAGAAAACAGGAATGGATCTAGAAGCTTTTATGAAATATATTGATGAATTAAGGATTACGTACTTTATAAAAGATGATCTACTAATATTCAATCCGGTAAAAATTGAAGAGGCCAAGAAGGATATTAAATATTTATTGTTAGATAAATCAAAATCAGAAGATTACCTTGTTTTAGGAAATTTAGATATTAGATCTAATT
This sequence comes from Promethearchaeota archaeon, assembly GCA_019057975.1. Next base: position 1,954 of record JAHLWJ010000365.1, read on the forward strand.
TGATTGAAGACTTAACAAAGGATTTACTTAAGGATGGAAAATTGAAAGGTCTTTTTTATGAACATGAAGGACAAATACAATTTTTTACAGAAAGAGGAATTCGTAACTTAATGCTGGAAAATAATAGCATTTTTTCCTTTAGTGATTTATTTTATGGAAAAGATTTAAATCAGGATGAAATTGAATTATTGAGAGTAATTTTTGATGATTTAATAAAACGCAGGAAGTTAAAAGGCACATTCGATGAAGAAACTTTAACTTTTTATAGTGATGAAGTATTATTTGCTAAGGATTATAATACAGTTCTATTTGAATTTGAGAAAAATGTAAATAATTATATTCAAATATTTGAATCAGAATTTGAAAAGATTAAAAAAATATTAACAAAGAATGAAGAAACAATTTTCCCTCAAGAAATTAAACTAATCCAGGAAATAATTGATAAAATAAATGAGAAAGATGTAAGGTGGAGAGGTGGCTTAGATGCTTTTGTTCGTAGAGCTAATAAGAAATTTCTAGAAGACCAAGGTGTTAGCATTAAAAAATATAAAGAAATTTTCTCAACTCAGGAGAAGAAGGAGCTAAAATCATTTGAAGAAGATCCAGAAGTATATGAACATTTAAATAACTTTGAATCCTGGGTAAAGCTGTTTAATAGACTTGAAATGAAATATCCAAATATAATATTTTATCAAAAACGATTAATTAATAATCCAGAGGATAAAGATTCTAAAAACAAACTTATGGAATCGTTGAGTGAATTTTATTTAAATTGAAGTTAACGTTTTTTATCTTTCTCTAATTGAGTAAGAAATTTATCTACATCAATTTTTTGGTCTGCTAATATTTTATATGTCTTAGGATTTGTGATACCATTCAACGTTAAAATTCCTTCATCCTCAAGGAATTTTAGGGCTCTCCATATAAAATTAATCTTAGAACGATTTGATGATTTAATATTAAAACATCTTCTAATTTTTTTAGTATTAACTATGTATACATTATTTTCAATTAATTTATTTATAGCGTCAAGCGTGTCTTTCAAGTTATTCAAGAAAAAATCCATTGTTATAAGAGCTCCTCTTAAAAGAAACTATTTAGTTATACTCTCCTCAATTAAATTATAAATTTAAAATCTAATTAAATTATAAATTTAAAATCTTTATAAACTTTTTTTATTCCAAAAAAGAATTGCCTAAAAGCCTAAATCTATCAAAAATAAGAGATAAAGCTGTTAATCTTAAGCTAGATTTAATGTCGGAATACTCTTTTGCCACAAAATACTAAAGCACATCCTAATTCGTCAGCACGATTAATAATTAACTCATCCCTTATACTCCCTCCTGGATGTATTATTGCTTTTGCTCCTACATTAACAGCTGCTTCTAAGGCATCAGGAAATGGGATGAAAGAGTCAGTTCCCATTACAGAATTCTTTAATTCTTCTTCATGGCCAAATTCAAGTGCCTTTTGAGCGGCTAATTTAACTACATGTACCCTACTTTGTTGTCCAGCCCCTATCCCAATTGTATAAAATCCACCCCCATGTTCTTGGGCAAAACAGGCAGAATTTGATTTAGCCCATTTTGAAACTTTATAAGCAAAAATTAATGCCTCCTTTTCGACTTCACTTACTTTCCTTTTGCTTACTACATTCCATTCTTTAATCACAGGTTTACTATCATATTCTTGAATTAATACACCACCTAAAGTAGAGCGAATTTCTAAGCTTTCGTAGATTTCGGTTTTTTTTTCAAGGAAATCACCTAACTCTAATATCCTCATATTTTGCTTCTGTTTCAAAATTTCAAGAGCTTCAGGATCAAATGAAGGTGCTAGTATAACGTCTACAAAGATCTTTTCCTTATTTATGATGAAATCTGCAACATCAGGAGTTAATTCTTTGTTTAAACCCCAGATTCCTCCAAATGCAGACATTGGGTCACAATTGAATGCCATTTGGACAGATTTTAATTGATTTTTCTTGTCAGTTGCTATGCCATTAGGAGATGTATGTTTTAGAATTGCTGTAACATAGCGTTCTTTATCAAAATCTAATAACATTTGTACGCAAGAATCAATATCCAGAAAATTATTAAATGAAATCTGTTTACCACCTAACTGTTTAAAACGATGAAGCCCGTATTTTGCTGAAAGATCTCTATAGTAGGCTGCAGATTGATCCCAGTTTTCTCCATATCGACAGTCTTGTATTTTTTCATAAACTTTGATTATATGTTTACCAAAAATTGTATCCGGGTAAAAATAAGACTGTAAATAACTGGCAATTGCTGCATTATAATCTGCCATAATAGCAAAAACATCCTGAGCCAAAGTTGCTCTAGTTTTGTCAGAGATTTGTCCATCATTTTCTTTTAATTCATTAATAATTTGGTTATAATATCTTGCATGTGGGATAACGACCACATCTGGAAAGTTTTTAGCAGCAGCTCTAATCATAGTTGGCCCACCTATATCAATCATCTCTAGTGCATCTTCCAACGTAATATTAGGTTTAGATATAGCCTCTTTAAACTGATATAGGTTGCATATAACCATATCAATTGGAGGGATGTTATATTTTTTAGCATCTTCAATATCATTATCCAAAGTTCTACGATAAAGAATACCACCTTCAATTTTTGGGTGTAGGGTCTTTACTCGCCCATCAAACATTTCAGGTGACTCAGTATACTCAGAGATTTTGATAATTTTAATGCCATTATTCTCTAATAATTTTCCTGTTCCTCCAGTTGACAGAATTTCAACTCCAAATTCATTTACTAACACTTTAACAAAACTTAAAACATTATTCTTATCAAATACACTTACCAATGCTCTTTCGATTTT
>JAHLWJ010000366.1 GCA_019057975.1 Promethearchaeota archaeon
TTAGATGGGGGTTTAATTCGCGATTATCAATCGAATAAAGTTCAGGCCAGAAAAAAATAGCCCCAAATTCGGGATATATCATTGTACCTAATCTTTTTGTTGTTGAAGTACCTGGTAAATAATCCCAATCTTGAATTATAGGCATTTTATGAGAAAGAATATAGTTGACTATCTTTCCCATTTTCAAGCCAGGATGTTCAGTATTTCCATCTTCTGGTGTATAACCTTCTCTTTTACAAATTTCAGTAATAAGTTTAGATCTTTCTGGGCAAACTTCAAGTTTAGAAACTGAACGTATGTATTTCAAATAGTTTAATGTTTTAAAATCCTTTAGCTTATATTTTCCCAAGTAAAGATCATCTAAGTATTTCACATTATCAGTTTTATAATTAAGTATAGTATTCTTCATATGTTCTGTTCCGGATGAGAAATCTTCAAATTGTTCAAATGGAATAGCCTCTTCTTTTTGGATATTCTGAATTCGTTGATCGTAAGCGTCTTTATGTTTTAACAAAACATATGTCATTAAAAAGAAGAATTTAGTCATTTGACTCATGTTTCCAATCGTATGTAGTTTATTTTTCAAAAGCATATTAACAATTTCTTCAGGTTTACTTCGAGGGAGTTTCCCCAAATCTTTTACTTTTTTATATTTTAAGGTGATTGTTGGGTTTTCGATAGTTTCTTCAATAACTTCTATATTTCCATTATTAAAAATTATTGAGACGCTTTGATTCTCATCCTCTTCAGCTGTAAAAAGTAATCTTGCGTTAAAAACAAAATCTGTTGTTTGATTATAAATTTCTTTTTGATATTCCGGATTATCATCAATCATCTGTTTAAGTAAACTAAAAACATTCGCAATTTTGCTCCTTACTTTCGGCATGTAATTTTACACTTAATTTTTTTATATTTATTTTTATATAAATTTTTTAATCTAATAAAATTGACTTTATAAATTCAACTTCTTAATTATTTCTCCCACGATTTCATAATCACATGGGTATTTGAAACATTTATTCCCTGAATTAAATCTATTTTCTCAGAAAAAATATCAAATAATTGTTCGGATGTTTCTACTTCAATTTCAGCCAATAAATCGTAATCTCCAGTCAAAGACATGACTTTCTTAATTTCTGGTATGGCTTTCAGCTCTTCTATTACTTTCTTGATTACATTAATACCTAATTTACATAATATAATCGCTCTCATCAATATACTCTCACCTCTTTTTCATTAATTATTTTATTTTTCAATTTTATCAACAAATTGTACCTCTATAGCTAAAATTTCATCAATGAGTTTTAATTTCCTATTAATTAAATAATGAAAATCTTTAAACGAATTTACTTTAACATGGAGCATAAGATCATACCTCCCAATTAGAGATTCAATTTCCCTTACGCCATAAAATTTTAAAATTTTAATAGGGATAAGTTTTAGGCTGCCTTTCTTAATTTTTAACAAAATCTTCGCATGGACAATGTTCCTCACTTCATGTGCATAGCGAAGGACAATAGTTATAACTAAAAACACAATAACTATAATCAAATATCCATGAGGGAAAAATTCATTTACAAGTAATACCGAAAATATTAAAGTACTTATAGGATCGATTAAACCCAATATACTACTCCATTGACTATACGTTAAAATCGTAGACTTCCAATTTACTCTTGCTAAGAAGATTAGCAAGTAAGGAAGAATGGTTGCGAAAATAATCAAATAGAGTATTTCCCAACGCCCTAATATCACAAAAATAAATCGTAGTTCATTAAAGAACGTAATAGCCTCTTGAGTAATGTCTGTCTCAAAAGGCAGTAATGCGATTAACATTGACACTAATATAAGCAATATTACACCTGAAATAAATGCGATAGCCATCTTAATAAGAGCACGAGGAATTTTGTAATATTTATTGATGTTAATATTTTTCAATTCTTTTTTTGAGAAAGAATCTCTATCTATACTAATATAAAGAAAGGAGCCCGTTATTGAATATAACACTAAGTAAATGAATCCAAGTAAATCAATCGGATCGCCTTTTATCTCTGCGCCTTGGAGTGAAACGGTTATGATGATAAGACTAGTAAAAGAAAGCATTACAATAAATAAAATTCGAAAGACATCGAATTTCTCATAATTCACTCCTTTTTCATATAAGCTAATAAAAACAATTGTCATTAACATTCCGATCATTGCAAAAGGGATCGATGTTCTCTTAAGAGCGAGAAAGTAAAATAAAATGTGGAGAATAATTCCAAAGAATCCGATAAGAATGTAATAATTATACTGCCGAATTCTGTAAAATCTGTTATTCTTATGCCTTAAGTTTAAAAATAACTCCTTTAGGCTAATTTTCTTCTCTTTGTTCCGGTAATTGTTTATAAGCACAAGTGAAATTGCTATAACAAATAAAAATATCCCAGAAATGAAAAAACGTAGAAAAATTATCGTCAAAATTGAAATTTCAGCAAACAAGCCCATTACAACTATAGGTATAAAACTCCATAGAAGATTTGCGATAACCAGATTAGATAGATATTTACTCGGAAGCTTCATTCAATATTCACAATTACTACTTAATTAATCAAGAAATTAAAGTTTCGCTCTCTCTTAATTCTATGTAAGATATGTTAATCTTTCTTCTAATTTATTGCATTACTTATACCCACACATTTCCCAATAATATCTAACAGTAATATAGAAACTATTTTTCCTAATGTCCTACTCTCTTTTCATTGGGCAAAAAACTCCATTCATAACTATTAAGATATATTTTATTACAAGAAAATCCTTGACTCAGGAAAAATTACAAGAGCTTACTGGTTACTCGCGAGGAAAGATATCTCAAGAATTAAAAAAATAAATTTCTACGGACCTAATCGAAAAATCTAATGTGTCTACCACGGGGGAAATTAACTATTCTATGAATAATCTCATCATAGCATTTGTTCATTCCATTAGTGACCTTACAAATGACATCTCAAGATTTGACGAAGCTATCAATGTTATTAAAGAAAATATTAAAAACAATAAAGTTTTAATAGAAAATTTCCATGATTTTGACAAAATTTATCAGTTAGTCAATGTACTGGCAAATTCTATTCCGCTTTCTCTCGAATTGATAAAAATGATCGATAAGGAACTGATCAATTATCAAGACGAATAATTATTATTTTCTCTTTATTATGGATGAAGTAAGAAATATCCATAGGCTACAACGAATAGCATATTGACAGCAAACAAAATCCAAATCAGCACATTTGTAAGATCACAGAAAAAAAGTTCTAATATATCTAAAAGTATATGAACTACGAACAAGTAAAAGATTACAGATCGCCTTGCAGAAGAATGAACTTCATTTCTTACTGCAAATGTAAGAATGCTAGTTCCAAGTAGATAAGCTCCGAAAAATCTAAAAGCTACAGGACCATCATTTGCAGTTGAAAATCCAAATAATGGCATTAAGAGATCAGGAACGATTAAAAAACCAAGACCGAAGATTAATGCTAATATAGAATTTAAAATAAAAAAATACATTACTTTAATATTCATAAATCTAAACCTCCTTATGTAAAATTATTAGATATGCTAGTTTGTTATTCTTATATAAATGTTTGTAATATTCTACAAAAATGTATATATTTAGTGTTTTTTAGTTCATTTGTCCCACAGCTTTCCCAAAAGATTTGCTGGACTAAAATTAATAAATTTTAATGTATAGGTTAATTTAGATATATATTAAGAACCTAATAAAAAAAGAAAAGTGAAACAGTATGCCAAGTTCAAAAGATTATATGGAAATGGATGATAAATACTGTGCTCATAACTATCATCCTATTCCCGTTGTTATTTCAAAAGCAGAAGGAGTATGGGTTTACGATCCGGAAGGAAAAAAATATTTAGATTGTTTATCTGCCTATTCCTCCCAAAATACTGGACATTGTCATCCCGAAATTATAAAAGCTTTAAAAGAACAAGCCGATAAAGTTACCTTAACATCTCGTGCTTTTTATAACGACATGATGGGTCCTTTTTTAAAAAAGCTATGTGAAGTTGTAGGACCGCATATCAACGATCCAAAAAATTCAGGAATAATGGCACTGCCTATGAACACTGGAACTGAAGCAGTGTCAACTGGTCTGAAAGTTGCTAGAGCTTGGGGTTACATTAAGAAGAAAATTCCTAAAAACGAAGCTAAAATAATCATCTGTAGAGACAATTTTCATGGGAGATCAATCACTATTGTGGGTTTTAGTACAGATATTGAGGCTGTAAGATACTACGGTAATTTTGGTCCTTACACTCCCGGTTTTGTTACGATCCCTTATGGAGATGCCGAAGAATTAGAAAATACTATTTTAGAAATTGGTGCTGAAACCGTAGCAGCGTTTCTATTCGAACCTATTCAAGGAGAAGCTGGAGTTAACGTACCTCCAGAAGGTTTCATTAAAAAAGTTAGAGAAATTTGTACAAAATACAATGTTCTAATGATCGCTGATGAGATTCAGACAGGTTTCGGAAGAACGGGAGAATTATTTGCTTGCGATCACGAGAACGTGAAGCCCGACGCGATTTTACTTGGAAAAGCGTTAGGAGGAGGCGTTTACCCAGTTTCCGCAGTAGTAACTACTAAGGATATTATTGGTCCTGAAATAATTAAACCTGGAACTCACGGAAGCACATTTGGTGGAAATCCTTTAGCTTCGGCTGTCGCTTTGAAATCGTTAGAAGTTCATATTGATGACCATTTAGCGCAACGGTCCAAAGAATTTGGAACCTATTT
>JAHLWJ010000367.1 GCA_019057975.1 Promethearchaeota archaeon
TATAAAGCTCTATAGGAACCCAACTTTCATAAAAAATTTCGAGACAAGGTACTTTGTTTGAATATTCGTCTACAATTTTTTTCGCAAGCTTAGGATCTCTTTCTTCTATCCATTCGAGATAGTGTCCGATACATGGGTTACCATGCCCAACAACTAAGTCGACTTCCTCAAACCCATAATAAGGGAGTGGAAAATTCTCATGCGTTAGATAATTACCTTTAGGGTTTTTTGTTCTCCAATCTTGGAAATCCTCTGCCGATTTTGTTTTTGGATCGTATCTTGGCGTCCAAGTGTTGTAATGAGTTTTACCTACATTAATAGTATGGTACCCTCTTTTTACAAGCGTTTGAGTTATTGTCGGCACATCTACCGGTAAATTTATCCCATTACTTCGTACGCCATGAACGTTAGGATAATATCCAGTTAACATCGTTGCTCTATTAGGCATACACATAGGACATACACAGTAAGCGTTAGAAAACCTTACGTTTTCTTTAGCAAATCTATCTAAATTGGGGGTTTTAATTATTTGATTGCCATAACAACCCAACATATCAGCACGTTGCTGATCCGTGATAATAAAAAGTACATTCATTTTATTGCTCATTTTAACATAAATCTCCTAAAGATCATTTAATTTCTAATTATAGATTTAAATTAGTAAAAATAAAATCAGTAATAAAACTTTCAAATTTAAGGTGAATGTATGAAAACAAAAAATATTAGCATCGAAAGAAGTAAGAATAAGATAATTCCATCAAAAGAAACTTATTTGGTGTTCAATTCGTTAAAAAACAATATCAAAATTGTTCAAAAGTATATAGACCAGAAAAAAAATATTTCAATTTCATTAAATTCTGAAGAGTGTTTACGGTTGATGAATTTGCTTAATTTTTACGTATTTGAGGGAAAATATGAATATAGAATAGATAATATGCTGATTTTTGAGAAAGAAAATGACTTTATAAATAAAAATCAGAAACTTTAGGAACGGATTCAATTTTAGGGTAAATTTTTCCTACTATTGGGGGAGAACTATTATATATTTCTTCAATATCGATTAATCCATATTCAGTTTCTTCGAATTTTTGAATCCCCGTAAAGGTTCCTTTCACTACTTGGCTTGCCATATCGAAATTAGCACCAATTACTGCAACTTTAGAATTTACAGGAATCTGAAGAAAATCTTCTTTTAGTGCCGTCAATGGAAAATAGAGTCTATTATGATCAACAGCATTTAGCTGAAGATGTGGAATAATAATAGGATATCCATCTGAGGGATCAATATATGCAATTGCTCTAACTCCTATTTTATTTGTAAATAGTTTATATCCTATTACATTTAACCTCCTTTGCTCTATATTAGTTGCTGCTTCTTTAGTAATAGCTTTAACAATTTTTCTTGGGATACTGCCAGGTGGTAAATCTCTAATAGGAGTTACTGCAACAACATGGTTATAAAAAACTTTGTAAACGTTAATAACCGTAAAATATCTAAAAAAATCTGATTGATTGAAATATTCAAGGTCTTCTCCTTCGTTTTTAGTGTGAGTAAAGTCAGCTTTAACTTGGATGAACTTAAATGGAGCTTCTGCAGTCATATAAAAAATTCCTTGTTTTGGATCTTTTTGCACATATTCTTTACTCGTACCTGCAAAAAATTGCCCCCATACTATTTGATCTTTTTTTTTTGCCCGATTTGATGTAATTATTGTAAGATGGGGCCAACCTCTTGAATCTATTGTAGAAACTAATTTTACCATTATGTCTGGTTGAGTAAATTCAATAAGTTCATCTGAAAATTCAGAATCCCACCCAAATTTATTATTATCTTCACTCATATTTTATCAAGTATTTTATTGTATATAGTTTTTTAATGGAAATTATCAACAAGATGGTGTTGTTGATTTTTTACTTCTTATGGTATTTTACTTTGGTTTTAATAATAATTGGAAATTAAATAAAAATTTCTAGATTCTATGAGATTCTCTTGCGATTATCTCATTTTGTAATTCTCTACCAATGGTGGTGAAGTATGCGTTATAGCCTGTTATTCTTACTAAAAGATTTTTATAATTTTCGGGATGTTTTTGAGCATCTTTTAGCATTTCCCTATCGAGTATATTGATTTGTAGGGCAGTACCTCCGTTTTCTATATAACCTCTTAAATAAGCTTTAAATTTCTCTTTATGCTCCGGATCTTCAATTATAGATGGATTAAAGGTAATTGTATGGCTTGCTCCATTGGGTAAATAATTAATATATTCTCCAGTTTCAGTTTTTCCTCCTAATACTTTACCAACAGAATTAGTAACTGCTGTAGGTCCTTTTTTATCAGCTCCATCAGTAGGACAGATTGCATTTGATAGAAATGATCCCTTATTTCGCCCATTTGGTGTTGCTATTGTATAACTAGCATCTGCTCCAGCCCAGTAGTTCCATGATAACATTCCAGGACGATATTGATAATTAGTTGGTGTTTTATATTTCCAACATTCTTCAGACCATATTTCCATTACTTTTTTAGAAAATTCATCAGCATCATCCTCATCGTTCCCATATTTAGGAGCTTTATTCATTAAATAAGTTTGCATTACTTCGTTTCTTTTGAAGTCATTCATTATGGAATCTTTAATTTGTGTCATTGTATATTTTTTATCCTCATATACAAGCTTCTTAATTGATAGTAATGAATCTACTGTTGTAGCAAATCCTACTCCTTCAACCGTTACAAATCTTAATTCAGGACCTCCATTTGTAATATCTAAACCTTGCTCTATACATCCCCTAACCATCGAAGATAGGTATGGTGTGCGAATAAAATCACCTCGAAGTTCTTCGCATAAATTATTTACATCCACAGTATATTTAATAATAAATTTAATTTGTTCTTTCCAAGCGTTATAAAATTCTTCCCATGTTTGAAAATTTTCAGCATCTCCTGTTGCTGGTCCGATTTGTTCACCAGATTTAGTAACAATATCATTTCCAGGCATATTTTTGCCATTCCATAGTGTTAATTCTATAGATTTAGTTAAATTAGGATTACAATTTACAGTTCCACTTCTATCGTTACCTTGCATTGTATTTTCTAGGCAACCTACTACACCATAATTCCAAGCTTCTTCTTTAGGTATACCTTCTTTAACCATTCCAGCAATGCTTCTCTCGTCAAAATTCAGAATGAAAGGAGCGCCTTGAGATTTTGCAATCATATCTACTAATATATCCAAAAGTTTATCTGGAGAATTTCTATGAATTCTAACATTAGGTTTAGGTTCAAGACTTGGATACCATGAATCTATGACTTCAAGCATAGTGTATGTAAGTTCATTTGTTAAGTCATCTCCATTTGGACCACATCCCGAAAGTGTTATAATCTGACCAAATCCAGATAATATTCCCTGATTACCAACATTAATCATTGCATCATACACAGTATTACAATGAAACCAGAAACTGCCTAAAATTTCTTTTGCAAATTCTTTAGTGAATATTTCTTGCTCAATAACATCCTTTTTATATAAATCCCATAGGTATTGATCAATTCTTCCAAAAGAGAGGCCTGCTCCGGGGTATGATTCTTCAGCCATTACTAACATATGGGTCAGCCAGACTGCTTGAACGCCTTGCCAAAAGGTCTCAGCAGGTTCCCATGGCACTCTTTCTAAATTCTTTGCCATTTGCTCAAGTTGTTCAACACCTTCAGGCGTAGTAAACTCATTTTTTAATCTTCGACATTCTTCAGCGTACTTTTTTGCTAATTTCTTTGGAATTTCCGTTGAGATCATAATAGCCCTAAGTTCTTCTCCTTTTGGTCCATTTCTTTCCTCGTTGGTAAGGCTATCGTATGTCTTCTTAGCTTTCTCATAGATATATTTAAATCCTTTTTTAACAACAGTTTCAATGTCAGGAATTATGTGCCCTGGGGTTGCGCCTAAATTTCCGAAACCAGATTTGTGATATTTAAACACAGCTTCACGATTTCTTATATTTCTTTTCCAGTATTCTTTTTCTTCTTCCTTATTAAAACACTTACTTAATTGCGTATTAAACCTCCCACCAGCGATTAAATCATTTTCAGAAATAATTTCTTGAGGAATATAGTCAAGCATAACCTTTTCCAGAAAGGTTGCTCTACGTTCTGGTAAAGATAACTCCCAAAAATTATCATCTAATTCGACTGGTATAGCCATTGATCTATAAGATGAAGCAAATATACCTCGATCATTTTTTCCAAGTATCTGAATATAATAGTGTGCTTCAGGATTAATGTAGTTATCTCCCTCATGAAAGACAATATCCCAATCTGTTCCTGTTGTAAATGACACTATTTGATTGTTCCATTCTCGCTCTAAACCCTTAAAATAATAATCTCTAAGCCATTTAGAACGGGGGGGAAGATCGTGAGGCTCAGCAATAGGAAATTTTGCTGCTCCTTTTTCTTTAGCATCAATTTCATTAATCTTACTCATTTTTCAGATCACCAAATAACAACTTAATGTTAACTTAATAATATAATCTATTTAAAATAAAGCAGATTAAAATATAAAATTTAAAATTTAAAATTATTTCTCTAAATCTTGTTTCGTAGTTAGACCTGACCATTGAACATTCTTAACACCTAATTTCTTACCAATCTCAATAAATTTGTCCATTTTATCTGAAGAAATTAAAGGGAAGTCTTTCAGAGACCACTCAATGTCTAATCTTTCGTATTTCGCTTTGCATAAGTTATTAAACGACAGCAAGTCCCATCTTTCGGGAATGTTATGTAATTTGTTAACTA
>JAHLWJ010000368.1 GCA_019057975.1 Promethearchaeota archaeon
AAAATCAAGATCCAATTGAGAAAGAAGAAGTTATTGCAATTTTAAATGAATTAATTAGCGAATTTAAAAAGGAGCGTGAGGAAAAACCGAGATTATGGTGTACTAAATGTGATGTTGATTTGATTAAAAAAGGAATTGCGCTAGATTGTCCCGAAGACGGGATTTTCTTCGTATGTCCATCTTGTAATTATAGAATTGTAATCTTTAACGAAAAAGGTGGGTTGATTGAGTGAAAATAAAGCCATTCAAAAGATTGTTTGTTTGCAATGTAGAAGAGAGTTAGAACACATCAGAGAATTACCAGATGTATATAACTCTGATTTCTACGAAAGCCAATATAAGTGCGTTCATTGTGGTTATTCGATAGAAATAATAACGCATGAATGGAGGGATTAAATTAAAAATGTCGAATGAAGAAATCAAATGTCCTAAATGTTTCACATTATATGAAATACAGGAGGCTTCAAGAAGTTGATTAGCACGACTGAAAATTTATGCGTTGATTGTCCTGAAGAGATCAGAGGGATTTGTTGTTTTTATTTTGCTTGGATTGAGGATCATATAATCTATTTAACTAATCATCCCTGTAAGTATCTTAATCTCAATACTCGAAAATGTTCTATATATGAAAAAAGGCACGAAATAAATCCCAACTGTTTGACATTAAAGGAGATGTATATTAAAGGAACCTTACCCAAGAACTGTCCTTATATAAAAGATGATCTTGAATATCAAAAAAGAAATACCGCTCTTTTAACGCTTCCTTTTAACGCTTCTAACAAGATTAAATTTGAATTCGCTAAATTAAACAACCAAGAGCATTCCGAAATCGGATGTTATGATATAATTCGAACTTCTATTTGTCCTAAGTGTGAATCTGGAAATATAAAAGAGGAATGGGACGATAGAAAAGATGTTTTGTTTTTTAAATATCAATGTAATGACTGTAATCATAAATGGAACAATTTTGAAAAACAAATTGAATTTAGAAGGCCTTTATTTATCTGCGTTCATGGATGTGGAGATATTAAACTCAAGGAAATGAAAAATGCTTCGGATCCTGAAGATCCTACTCTTGTATGTCCTAAATGTGGTCGGTGTACATGGTATATAACTCCAAAAAACTAAAAAAGAGGTTGATTAAAAACGGTCTTAAAAGGTTATGTAAAAAGAGGCGCTGAATTAAAGAAGAAATCGAAGGAACAACTCATTAATTCTATAATCGAAAAGGAAAGGCAAAGAGATGACAAATTAAGCTATTTAAGAAATCAATATGTGAATTATTATGATATGTTGGATGGATGTAGGAATGATAATAAAAAATTAATGAATGTTATTGCAAAACTTAAAGGTAGATTAAGTGAAAAAAATAAACAAATTGGGAATTTAATGGGTTTTTTAAAAATAACGGAAGATGATCTTAGAAAAGCTAATGAAGAAATTAGTAATCAATCTAAGAAAATAACGGATCTTGTTTTACAGAAATTTAAAGAAATCAAAATTAAGATAATTCAAGAATTAGTAGATGAAAAAGTTCAATTAATACGAGAAAACTTAAGAAAGAAAAAAGATGAAGAGCTTCTTAGTATTTTTGAAGGTTTAGGGGTATCTAAAGAAAGAGTAATAGAAATTATAAAAAAAAGAGGTTGAAAGCAAACGACCGATTTAAAGGTTCGTAGTAAAATGTTTACAACTAACGAGTTGGGAGAATATTGGCAAGGTTATTGTATCGTTTGTTTGGAAGATGTTTTTGCGTTTAAGGTTAGCGATGTTCATTATTTATTTCAAGACGATCTAAGCGATTTAATTGGTTATCCTATTTGTAAAAGTTGCTATAACGATTTAAAAGATGAAATTCCTAGACATATTGATCTCATAAAAAAAAGCGAGATAAAAAGAAGCGTATCTAAAAGCTTACCAGAGCAAATATTTGATAACATCGAAAAAACTCACCAACCAAAAAGAAAATGGATAGATTTAGAAAAATACATTAAAGGTGATGTTAAATAACCAACTCAAATCAAAAGATCGTGTTAATTGCTGGATGTAGTCAGAAAAAATTAAGTTATGCTGCTCCAGCAATAGAACTAAATCAAGGGCAATTGTTCAGATCTATTAAAAAATTAGCTAAATCTCATAATTTTGATCTTAAAATTTTATCAGGTAAATATGGCCTCTTAGATTCAAATCAAATTATTAGTCCATATAATCAAAAAATTAGGACTAAAAAGGATATTTTAAGAGTTAGAAGGATAATTACGCCTAGGCTAATTGAAATTCACGAACATTACGATTTAATAATAGTAATTTTAGGAAAAAAGTATTTAGAAGTTATAGAACCTTTAATCGATAATAAATTTCTAATTGTTTACGATAGAAGAGGGATTGGGGGCTATCTTTCTTTATTTTCGAAATATAACAAATTACCTAAAAAACAATTGCTAAAAGAATTGGAGAAATTCAGAGTAGGAAAATATCAATCCGAAATTTATCAAAAAGAAATAATCGAGGTTTAATATTATGTTGAAAAATCTGCACTTTTGCACTAAAGAGTTAGTTAGAAGAATAAAATACAATGGCAATCGAAGATATTTAATTATAAAAACATTCAGAACTGGTTATGTTCCAAGTTATAGAATCGGCGAAATTATTCGATTAAATCATCGAGATAAAGATAAGAAAGAGACTTTTCTTAAATGTGCAAAAGTTATTGCGATTTTTCCAATTCAATTTAGAGATATTCCTTGGAGTGGTAAAAAAGAGATCTTCGAATCGTACAATGGGCGTAAATTTCATCCTGAATACTGGTTTTTTGAAATTGTATTAAGAAAATGGTCGGTTGATCATGGAAAGATATTCGAATCCACAAATTATTTTGAATCTAAAGAAATCGAGGTGTAAAAAGGGTTCTAAAAACAAACAAAATTTATAACATAGATTGTCGGGAAGGGTTAAAGCAATTAGATGATAATTCAATTGATTGTTGTATTGGGAGCCCCCCCTATTATGGTTTAAGGGATTACGGTATCGAGGCTTCTATTTGGGACGGCGATCCTAATTGCGAACACGATTTTGATATAAAAGAAAAGAAATGTGGCGGTGGTCATTCTGGTGGTGTGGAAACATCTGGTTTATTTACTAAAGAACAAGCTATAAAACGAAAAGAAGGAATAGGCTCAGGAAATATTATAAAAGAAGGTTTTTGTTCGAAGTGTGGGGCATGGAAAGGAACATTGGGATTAGAACCGAATTTTGATTTGTATATTAAACATCTCTGTGATATTTACGATGGAATCAAGAGAGTCTTAAAGAAAACAGGGACTTGCTGGGTTAATCTTGGTGATACTTATGCTGGAAGTGGAGTCGTAAATAAATCAGAATGGAAACATAAAGAAAGTGTGGGGACTCCTAATAAACATAAAACTAATTATACATCAAAATGTCTTTTGATGATACCTCAGAGGTTTGCCATCGAAATGATAAAGAGGGGTTGGATTTTAAGAAATGTAATAATTTGGTATAAGCCAAATTGTATGCCAAGTTCAGTAAGAGATCGGTTTACGGTAGATTTTGAATATGTGTTCCTTTTTGTAAAATCAAATAAAACCCAATATTGGATTAACGAAAAAACAACTCAATTAGTTCCTAAGCGACCGTTAGGAATTAAAGGAATTGAGAATATCGATTGGGAATGGCGTGAATGTGATAAATGTTCAGGAACTGGTATTGAACATAAAAAATGTAATGCTTGCGAAGGAGAAGGATGGATTTATAACGCATTATTACAACCAGAAAAATGTCCCTATTGTAAAGGGTTAGGAAGAATTAGACAAGATAAAGAATGTAAGAGTTGTAAAGGAAAAGGGATTAAGAAGTATAATTTTTGGAAAGGAAGACAATATTATTTTGAACAACAGTTCGAAAAAACCACTACTGAATTTATCTATTCTAGAGATTCACAAAAGGGATATATTCAAGAGAAAAACAATCCCAGAAATAATTGGGGATTAACTAAGACCGAAATAGGGCAATATCATTCAAAATACAAGAATTGTAAATATGGGCAAACATTACAAGGATTTGTTAGAAATGATTCTATTAAAAAAGAGAGAAAAATAAGTAAAAATATCGCAAAAGAAATCTACCCAAATAACAAAAAAAGACAGCAAGAATATATTAATCATGTTCACGATCATGGTTTCTCTAATCCCTTAGGTAGGAATAAGAGAACAGTATGGACTATTCCCACTAAAGCTAATCCCGAAGCTCATTTTGCCACTTTTCCTCCAAAATTAGTTGAGCCTATGATTAAAGCAGGATGTCCTAAGTTTGTATGTAAAACGTGTGGGAAGCCAAGAGAAAAACTCTTTAAATTAATAATAAATAAAAAAGGAAAAAAAGCTTTTGAATTTGCTAAAGAAAATATAGAAAAAGGTAGAGCATTTAATAAAACTCAGTTTTCAGCAAGATGTTATCCAACCGATAGAAGTTGTGGTCATCCTGCTCCAAAAGAGTTTTTAGGATATTCTGACTGTGGTTGTAATGCTGGTTTTGATCCTGGAATTGTTTTAGATCATTTTACAGGTACTGCAACCACATTACTTCAAGCATGGAAGTTAGGAAGAAACTATATCGGATTTGAAATCTCAGAAGAATATTGTAAGATTGCGAATAAAAAGCTTGAGTTAACAAATTACATTCGTTTAGACAATTTTATTTATGAAAAGCAAATCGAGGTGTAAATAAATACCCAAATCTAACAACAAACCAGACGCGGAGAATACCGG
>JAHLWJ010000369.1 GCA_019057975.1 Promethearchaeota archaeon
CAGGACCTGAATTTAGTGAAGAAGAAACGAAATTAATATTAAAAGGGCAAAATTTAGATCAACTTCCAATAGAGACCAAGAAGAAAATAGAACAATATGATCTGGTTAATTATTATGAAGTTCTTCCACGCAATTTAGCTCCTTTTTTCAAAACCTAAATTATTGATATGAATTACATTACCATTCATATCTACATTTTGTACACGATTTTTTTTTCGCATACATACGTCTTGGACTATAACTAAGTATTTTAGTTTTATCATCTACTTCTCTTATAGCAAAGCCCATTGCGCCACAATTAGGACATTGTCGTTTATTAATTCGAGAATCTTCACTTAAAGAAAATGAGGACTCGGATTGCGGGGGGATCGGTGGTGGAGTGAGAGGTTGTTGTAGGGGTATTGGTGGAGAAGAAGGTTGTTGAGGAGGGGTTGGTGGAGTATAAGAATGCTCACTTAGAATCGGAGCGGGGGGAGGAGTTTCTATTTGTGATAATTTTTGAATTTTAACAAGTAATCTTTGATTCTCATTAGAAAGATGTTTTAACTGAAGATCTTTCTCGGCAATTAGTACCTGATAATAGTGAATTTTAGTAAATAATTCGTTAATTTGTTCTGATAGCTTATTAATCGTAATTTCATACTCAGAACTAGGATCCTTCATATCGTTAAACATTGTAAAGAAAAACTTCTCTCTCTATACGATTTACTCTTTTTGCTATAATACTTAGTTTGATTGAGAATATAATATTAACTATCAAAAAAAACCATTTAACTTAAAAAATAGACTAACGTATGTAGAACGTAAAAAGAAAAAAAAATATTATTAATTTATTATTTTGATATTATCGAGTTATTTCATAGGTATAATCAGCAGGTCCTACCGTTGGACTCACTATTACCAATAAATATCCTTCTTCGTTTATATAACCACTCAAATCTAATGAACCCATTTCAGTAACATCATCAAGACTTAATTCTACTAGACTATTGTAATTTATAATCTCATTAAAAATAGTCACATCGACCAATTTAACGACAAAATCTGTTTCAGGTAAAGGAGGAGTAGTGAAAATAGTTAGATCATCGGCGTTATCAATTATTTCACCATTGAATGCAATATCATCTATCCACCAACCTGGATTTTCAGTACCCCAATCAGTCATGTATCTGAAGTTTAAAAGTACTTGTTGTCCTTCATATTCGTCAAGATTAAAATTCATCGTCATCCACCCTCCACTATCACCTGTTAAACCAGGTAAGTTATCAATAATCGCAGGATAAGCGTCTGGATCATGATCAACTGTAGTATATTCATTCGCTAAAGAATCCCAGGTAGCTCCACCATCTGTTGATACTTGAACAAATCCATAATCCCATAACACTTCAATGTCATAATACGTCTCAAATGATAAAGTGGCAGTACCACTAGGTACGGTAACAACGGCGTTTAAACCTAGATCTTTTTCAGGTCCTGCACTAGTAGAGTACCATTCAAGTTCACCATCACCGTCCTCATCTACTTTTGTCCATATAGGTGGATTAGCGACATCATCACCATCAAAAATGAATTCATGACTCATTGAATCACTTAATCCACTTAGTGTAAAGTAGTCAGTACCATAAGATCCTACCAAATAAACTCCGGTGTTCTTATGCAAAATAGTTTTTGTTTGCCCAAAATCTGTGCCTGTTGTTGGAGGACACCATGGTCTTTTAATATCATAAACCCGAATTGGGTCTGCATCAGCAGATCCTAAATCTAGCGATATATAGTTATATTTTCCATTTCCAATTTGGTCCGTATGAAGTACATTCGCAAGGGTCCAATCATAAAAAACTTCTTCAAAAGTTTCAGTATACCCAAAATCTGAGAGAGCATCATTAAGACCATCAATGCCGGGAACACCTGATTGTACAAAATGACTAATGAACTCAGCACCACCATAATGATCACTTAAATAAATCGACCAAAGTAGTCCTTGTCCGTAGTCTGCCAAAATATTTATATCACCTTGATCTCCCCATACTGTTAATGAATTATCTGGAGTAGCTAAAAAACTATTGATTGATCCCCAATCTATAGGATAACCACATAGTGGTTCTGCATACATTGAGCATCCTTCGTTCATAAAAATATCATCAAGAGGATTATAGTCATCATGAATGAGATGTTGGTATTCATGAGCTACTGTAGCTTCGTAAAGGTTTGGTCTTTCGACATTATCACCCACTCTGTTTTCCCAATCAGCACTATCAATTGAAATGATATTTCTATCAAATAATCTTTCAAAATAGGACCAATAGAATCCAACAATATAATAAGGATAGCTTCTCTCATAATATGCTGTATCCCTTATATTGGAAACAAGGATCACTGTTCTTCCAATTTCTTCGTCATATGTACCTTCAGGAACTTCACCAGTTGTTACTAACTCAGCATTACTTCCATTATGAAAATCTGGGATTCCAAAATACTGATTGCAGACTGGATATATATCTGTCTCAAATTCTTCTAACATATAATTAGCTTGTTCTTCTGTTACTATTGGTACTTCTCTACCGTCTGGAAAACTCATATCAACTTGTACCCAAATTTCTACTACAGTTCCAATCGCCCTTAATTCAAAAGCATCAAAAAAGTTGATTCCTTCATAATCATCGAGAATTAGCCAGTCCAATTGATCTCCAACATTATAATAATCTGTGGTCTGTGCAGTTTTTAAATTTGTCGTTGGTTCTTTTTGCGAAAATGATCCCTTTACTGGTAATTCCTTTGATCTTAATTCAGGACCAATGTCAAATGGGGTATAATCTATAAATTCTGTAGGAGTTGCTAATGTAATAATAAGCCCAATTGATGTTGGAACCAATAAAAGAACCATTAAAGCTGTAATTTTAGTAAATTTCTTCATTTTTTTATCATCTTTTAAAAAATGTGTGATTAAACAAAATTCTATTAGCATAAAAAGAAATAAGGTATAATTTTCCCCAATTTACAAATTTGTATTTGAAATTCAAAGGTTAAATCGAGTGAAAAGTTAAGTTTTATTGGATTCTACCAATCAAATAAATTTAAAATAATAATATTTAAAATTGAAAAAATAATAATTGTGAGAAATATTATTGGATTTTTAATTGTGGTAATGTAAGCCATGCGTGAGTATCCCCTCTAAAAATTTCTTAAAGATATACAATTTTTTTTTTAAAATTTGCATTTTTTAACGAAAAGATAAAAACTAAGGTGTATTATTTAGAATATAGCAAAATTTTTTTCTTGATTTTTTTAAGTTCAATTAAATTTTTAGATTAGATTTATGATTCGTGTTCTAAAAAAAATAAAGCAGGATGATAAGGAATTTGTAACTTCTGAAGAATTACAAATATATAGTAAAGATCTCTATTTAGATTATAGAACAATCAGTAATTATTTAGTTACTCGTGGTTTTTTATTAAATATTCTGGATGATATTTATTATGTGAAATCTGAAGAAGAAATCCTACAAAATAAACTTAACTACTCAATCTTGGAACTTGTGGGAAAGGGTCTTGAATTAAAAAATGTTAAAAATTGGTATTTCGGACTTTATACTGCATTAAATCTAATCAATATCGAATATGAACATGAAAATGATATGTTTTATCTTATTAACGATCAAATTATAAAAGAAAAACCTATCAAGATTTTAGGGAAAAACTTTAGATTTTTAACATTTAAGAATGCTCTTTTTAATTTTGGAATTATAGATAATAAGGTCAAGTATTCAGATCACGAAAAAACAATATTAGATTTAATTTATTTATGGCAATATAACCACATGAATGAAAGCAGGATATTAATTAATGCTTATAAATTGCTGGATGGAATTTCTGAAGAAAAGATTTTAGATTATTCCCAATATTATCCAATTTCCAATAGAAAAGTGTTGAAGAAAGCACTTAATAAATTAAAAGGCGCTCATTAAAGCCTTTTTATTAGGTTTTAATAAGATTTTTTAGATATTTTTGAAAATTTTGAGTTAATTTTCCTCTATAAAATGGATTTTTTCCTGTATCTTTATTATATTTTTTATGGATTCTACGTTTCCAATCTATAAAGTTTTTTGTTTCAGCTCCATTCCAAAAAGCATTCTTATTTGTTAGCGTTTTAAAGATGAATTGCTCTGAAATTTCTTTATCATCCTTCTTAGAACTCGGATCTTTTTTAATTAATTTTTTTGAAGGTCTTCTAATCTTATCCTCTTTATTCCTAAGAAGATTTTCTAAATGCTGTGAATACTTTTTAGTAGGTTTTCCTTTATAATAAGCAATATTCCCCGATTCTTTACGATATTTATTTTTCAATTTTGCCTTCCAATTCTGAAAGGTTTTTGTTTCAGTTCCATTCCAAAAAGCATTCTTATTAGTTAGCCTTTTAAAGATGAATCGCTCTGAAATTTCTTTATCATCCTTCTTAGAACTCGGATCTTTTTTAATTAATTTTTTTGAAGGTCTTCTAATCTTATCCTCTTTATTCCTAAGAAGATTTTCTAAATGCTGTGAATACTTTTTAGTAGGTTTTCCTTTATAATAAGCAATATTCCCCGATTCTTTACGATATTTATTTTTCAATTTTGCCTTCCAATTCTGAAAGGTTTTTGTTTCAGTTCCATTCCAAAAAGCATTCTTATTAGTTAGCCTTTTAAAGATGAATCGCTCTGAAATTTCTTTATCATCCTTCTTAGAACTCGGATCTTTTTTAATTAATTTTTTTGAAGGTCTTCTAATCTTATCCTCTTTATTCCTAA